>DHTF01000100.1 GCA_002411515.1 Proteiniphilum sp. UBA5267
AAAGTTTTTCTCTTTTTTTCGCTCCTATTTTCAAAAGGTGAACTTAAAGTTCTTTCATCAGCGCTCTGATGAATTCCTTTTTTCTCGAAAGGGTTACAAAGGTAGTGAATTTAGGAAATATCCTCCAAATATTTTCCCCTTTTTTTTCGTGTTTTTTTGCTTCTTTCTTTGACCAGGAGCGAAAAACATTCATAAACACTGGGTTATCATCGTACCATGATCAGAGAGCTGGTGGTCACCACTGGCTTGACAGCGAAACTCAACGTTTCACCCCCTCTTATCACCTCTATATTGATGGTGATGGGTGTATGCCAATCGATGTACTGATTGAAATTGAAAAGATAGGAGAATGCCGCCTTATATCTGCGGTTATCGGCAAGGGCTTGCGCAACGGCATTGTAGTCGGACACATTCCAAAACATGCATTCTTTGAATCCGTTTGAATCAGTATAACGGCTTTTTGGATCACGCAAGGGCATTGTTTCAGCCAAAAAACGGCGATAACCCTCTGTGAGCGACTGGGAAGTATGGTTGAAACTTTGTCCCTGTATATTGGTAACTACATCGCCAGGCTGAATGCCTGCGATGGCAGCAGGGGAGCCGCGATCGATGGAAACCACCGTCTTCAGGTCGCTCATGTTGTAGCCGATGCCGGTATAATTGTATTTGAGATATTTCACCTGATAAGTACCAAACGACCGGTTGACAGCATAGGGAAACTTCAGCAGCATGAGCGGCAGGTTCATCTCCAGATAGTCCGCGAGATCGTAATGGTTGCTCAATCGTTCCTTGACTTCACTTTCCCAGATAAGGGTCATTCCACCGGCTTCCACGAATTTCCGGTCGAAGAAACGATATCCAAAGTCGAGGTTGTAAGCGATGTCGTCCACACGCACTGCCTCGGAGGGATCATATAGCGGCACCTTCACCGTACGGTGATTGCGGGTATCAAAACGCCATACGGGTTGATAGCTCCCGAATGTGGGCGACGACTCCTTATATAAAGGATTATTCTGATAGCTGTAAAAGGTCTGAATAATAAAATCAGGATCACTGGGATTGTACTGTAACCCCACTTCGCCCAGCGCACGGATAAAAATGGCATTGATCTTCTCATCGAGAGCCCGGGTTTGCTCGTCTGCCGGAGCAAAGGCGAAGGTGCGATAATTGTGAAACAAGGCTGCTTCGTTTACCTTTGTTGTGATCGGCATCAAAAAACGACGATCCTGTACATCTTCCAGGCTGTAAAAAGCAAAAACCGGTGCCAGCTGTGCTTCGGTAATGGCATTGGCGTGCCGACAATCCTTGGCAATGGTCATCTCTTTGAAAGAATGTCTGAAATTGCGAACAGCAATGTTCATCTCATCCTGCTGCAGGTCAAAAAACGATCGTACAGCAGCAAGGGATTTCAGATAAGTACCGTGTTGGTTGACCGAGAGAATGATATCTTTCAACTGCAATCCGGCTCTCTCCGCGGGCGAACCGGGTGTGATGCCGGTGACTACCGGTTCCTTGTATCCCCATGTCTTATCGTCGCTGATTTCGAAGGTAAATCCCAGACTACAAGTCGTTTCCCCATTTTGTGCCACCAAACTTCCTGTAAGAAAAATAACCATTAACAATATGTAGCGTACCCGTTTCATTGTGTTGTTTCTATAATTATACTCAAGACCACAAAGATATATTTTTTTTTCTATTTCTGCACTTCATCATACTCCCTATATAACGCAGAAGACAATCCAGTCACGAATAAACATTGCACGCTAAAAAATGTTTTCATTTCATGCGCTTGGAAATAGCTCGATTTTCATGTACATTTGTCCTGTTCGATTACGCAAAAAAGATTTTACTATGATTGTAGACAACCTCGCGAATGCAGCCAACTATTTCAGCTTGCATCCCCTTTTTGAAAAAGCTTTTGAATATATCCGTCAGCTCAATATGGAATCGGTTCCCACCGGATCGGTTGAAATTGATGGCAAGCAGCTCCGTGCCTCCATTGTGGAGACAGCACTGAAGTCCGCAAATGCAGCCCGATTGGAGACACACAAAAAGTTTATCGATATACAGATACCGATCACTAAAGCCGAGACTTTCGGTTGGAAATCGCTTGCGACACTTTCCTTACCCGATGCTGGATACGACGAAGGTAACGACATTGAATTCTTTGCTGACAAGCCTTCGGCAATGGTGACTGTTCAGCCGGGTGAGTTCGTGATCTTCTCTCCCGAAGACGGTCACGCTCCCCTAATTGGTGAAGGACCAACAAAAAAGATCATCATCAAAGTAGCTGTGTTGTAAAACATTCAAGCAGACCCATCATGCTCGACATCCTCAAAAACGATCCGTGGCTCAATCCCCATGCAAAAGCAATTGAGGGACGTCATGCCTACTACAAGAAAAAGTTGGCCCAACTCACGCGGGGTGGCAGCATTACACTGTCGGATTTTGCAACCGGCTATCTCCATTTTGGTCTCCACAAGACCAACGACGGATGGGTATTCCGTGAGTGGGCACCCCATGCCACTGAGATCTTTCTGGTGGGCACCTTCAACCAGTGGCAACACCAGGAATCATGTCGTTTGCAGAGGAAGGAAAATGGAGTCTGGGAATGTTGGCTCCCCCTGGGGCGCATCCATCACGGTGATCTTTACAAGCTTCACGTGCGCTGGGAAGGCGGCTCTGGAGAGCGCATCCCGGCCTGGTGCAGACGGGTGGTTCAGGACAACAACACCTACATATTTTCTGCACAAGTGTGGGAGCCTGAAAACAAGTATCAGTTCAGGTATACCCATTTCAGGCCAAATACCGCTCCCCTCCTCATTTATGAAACGCACGTAGGAATGTCTACTGCGGAAGAAAGAGTGGGCACCTACAACGAGTTTCGTGAAAACATACTCCCCCGCGTAAAGAAGAACGGCTACAATGCCATACAGGTGATGGCCATACAGGAGCACCCATACTACGGATCGTTCGGATACCATGTCTCGAGTTTTTTTGCGCCCTCCTCCAGAAGCGGTACGCCCGATGAGTTGAAAGAACTGATTGACGCTGCTCACGAAATGGGCATTGCCGTGATCATGGATATCGTGCATTCCCATGCAGTGAAGAATGAAACCGAGGGGCTCGCACGGATGGACGGCAGCTGCGATCTTTACTTCCATAGCGACCCAGCACGCAGAAACCACAACGCATGGGACTCACTTTGCTTCGACTACGGCAAGGATGAGGTACTTCACTTTCTTCTTTCCAACTGTAAATACTGGTTGGAAGAATACCAGTTCGACGGATTTCGATTCGATGGCGTCACCTCCATGATCTACCTGAGTCACGGCCTAGGAGAGTCGTTCAGCGACTATGGCGACTACTACAACGCCGGCCAGGATGGTGATGCAATCTGTTACCTCACCCTCGCCAACAAGCTTATCCATGAGGTGAATCCGCATGCACTGACCATTGCCGAGGAGGTGAGTGGAATGCCTGGACTGGCTGTAAAGCCGGAAGGCGGAGGCTACGGATTTGACTACCGGATGGCCATGAACATTCCCGACTTCTGGATTAAAACCATCAAAGAAAAGAAAGACGAAGAGTGGCTCCCAAGTGCCATCTGGTGGGAAGTTACCAACCGGCGCGCCGATGAAAAGACCATCTCCTATGCCGAGAGCCATGACCAGGCACTGGTAGGTGACAAAACCATCATCTTCCGATTGATCGATTCTGATATGTACTGGTTCATGTCGAAGTGGACCAACAGTACCCTCCGTGTAGACCGTGGCATCGCCTTGCATAAGATGATCCGCTTGGTGACAGCCACCACCATCAACGGCGGCTACCTCAATTTCATGGGTAACGAGTTTGGCCATCCCGAATGGATCGATTTCCCGCGTGAAGGAAACAACTGGTCTTATCAATATGCACGCCGGCTGTGGCACCTCGCTGATGATTCCAATCTGAAATATCATTATCTGGGCGATTTCGACAAAGCCATGATTGCCCTTATTAAGTCTGTTCCTGCCTTTCAGGACGTCTCACTGATAAAGATATGGGATAAGGACGAAGACTGTGTACTTGCTTATATGCGTGGAAATCTGCTATTTGTCTACAATTTTCAGCCACAGGAATCCTACTGCGATTACGGCATACTGGTACCCCAGGGTGAATATACAATTGTACTCGATACAGACAGTACTGCGTTCGGCGGTTTCGGATTAAACGACGCCAGTCTTCCTCATTTCACACAGTACGACCCGCTTTACGCACCACACAACAAAGGTTGGCTGCAGCTCTATCTACCTGCACGCACAGCTTTTGTAATGAAGATAAAAGAACCCCAATAAAACGTTATTTTTCAATATGACAAACAGCAATCAAAAAGTCACACATTCATTATACCCGTTTAAATTTCAATCCATCCTCAAACCAGTCCTCTGGGGCGGGTCAGAGATCAGCCATTTCAAAGGGATTGAGCCCGTACAGGAAGGTATCGGCGAAAGTTGGGAAATATCAGGAGTGAAAAACAATCTCTCGGTCGTTGCCAACGGTCCCCTTGCAGGTACCACGCTCGAAGAACTCATAGCAGAAGCCAAAGATACCCTTGTCGGCAAGGAAGTATACCAAAAGTTCACGAATACCTTCCCGCTGCTCATCAAGTTTATTGATGCTCGGGATGATCTTTCCATTCAAGTCCACCCCGATGACAAGCTTGCCGGGGAGAGACACAACTCGTTTGGGAAAACGGAGATGTGGTATGTGATCAAAGCTGCTCCGGGCGCATTCCTCTATTCCGGTTTTGAACAACAAATCACTCCAGAAGAATATGTGGAGAGGGTGGAAAATAACACATTCACCCACACACTCAAAAGATATGAAGTGCAGGAAGGTGATGTTTTTTTCCTGCCTGCAGGGAGAGTACATGCCATCGGTACCGGATGCTTCATCGCAGAGATTCAGCAGACCTCCGACATCACCTACCGCATCTACGACTACAACCGGAAAGATGCCGCAGGCAACAGTCGCGAGCTCCACACTGAGCTGGCGAAGGATGCGATCGACTACAATGTGTACGACTCATATAAAACGAGTTACAATAAAAATATAAACCATCCGGTCAAATTGGCATCATGTCCCTACTTCACCACCAACCTGCTCGAAATGGAGCAGGAGGTGTCCATGACCCGCTCCTATGCCGATCTTGATTCATTCGTGATTTACATCTGCATGGGCGGAAAGTGCACCATCAAAGACGACAAAGGCAATGTAGAAAACATCCACCAGGGAGAATCGATGCTCATCCCCGCCGACACCAGCTCGGTCACCATCACTCCGGCTGAATCGTCGAAACTGCTCGAGACATTTGTTACACAAAGCTAAACAATAGCTGCTGTGTGCTGTAAGATTGCCCACAAATGACTGAGCACCAAAAAAACTATAAACAAAAAAAACACTTTTACAAACAAGCTTTCTTTAAAAGAACTGATAGCTGAACACAAATAGCTGATAGCAAAATATGAAAGGGATATTATTGATCAATGTGGGTACACCCGCCAGCAAGGAAAAAACCGATGTAAAAAAATTCATTGGCGACATGCTTTCGGACCCCCTGGTAACTGGGATGCCAGAGTGGCTGTCCCGTTACCTGGCCACACGGTTCATTGCGCCCCTTTCCTGTGCCGACTCCGCGGAAAAATATGCACTTATCTGGCGCAAAGAAGAGCCACTCATATCACCATTGTTGTATCATATGCAAAAGCTCGCCGAAACGCTTGAATCCAGAAAAGGACTTCCCGTCGAGATAGCCATGCGATACGGAGAGCCTGATATCATGACTGCTTTTAGGAAGCTGGAGCAAAAATGTCCGTTGTTGCATGAATTGATCGTCTTCCCCCTCTATCCCCATTTTTCCCAGTCCACCACACAAACATCGAAAGAAGCCATTGCCCGCATTTTTTACCGGCACCCCCACTCCTTTCGGCTAAGGTTCGTTGAACCTTACTACAACCATCCTGCATATATCGGTGCACTGGCATCGTCGGCCCAGCCCTACCTGGCAGATATCGATAGACTGGTTTTCAGTTATCACAGTTTGCAGGTGTCTCAGGTAGAAGCGGCCTGGCGAAAAGGGAAAGAGTTCGATTACGTCTATCAGCTCAAAGAGACCAATCGTCTCCTTTGTGACAAAAGCGGCTTCGACCCCCGTCATACCCTGCTCTTTTATGCATCCCAGAGGGGGAATAATTGGTTAAAACCGTTTCTAAATAAGGATATAGCCGATCTGCCAGGGCTGGGATGGAAAAAGGTGGCGGTGATGGCTCCTGGTTTCCTGGTCGACAACATGGAGACACTCTTCGACATCGATATCGAAGCCAGAAGACTCTTTATGGAAGCAGGTGGCGAGAAATTCATCTTCATCCCTTCGCTGAACCACAATGAGGCGTGGGTTGAAGCCATCTGGAAGATCATGGAAAGAGTGTAACTAAATATAATATTCCATCAGATCGATTAAACCAGCCTGGAGCGCGTATCTTGTTACCTCATTCACGCTGTTGACCTCCAGCTTGCGGTAAATGTTTCGGCGGTGTGCGTTCACCGTATGAAAACTGAGGTTTTTCTCTACGGCAATCTCTTTGGTGGTCTTTCCCAATGCAATTTCATAAAGAATCTTTTTCTCGGAGCTGGTAAGGGTGACGGTCTTCTTCGCGGGCGGCACACCCGAACGCATCACCGATTCGGCATAATCGCACCAGTAAACCTCTCCTGCGGCCACACACATCAAAGCATCCAACAACTGTGCTTTACTATTGTTCTTCAATGCTACGCTAATGGTAGGATCCGCCATCAGGAGCTGTCGCAGGAAATGCTCGCCTGGTTCATCTGAAAAAAGGAGCCAGGAGGACTTCTTCGCGCCGCTTTTGATGTTCAGCAGATGGTTTGCCGAAGAGAAGTCGAACAAAGCGTAATCGACCACCACCACCGAGTGGGGATGATCACGCAACTTCTCCAGCAATGCCCGGTAATGGACTGCCTCTGTCACCGTGGCATCCACATCGGTTAAACGCAAATAAGAGCGTAGCCCGTCGCGAGTAACATCCTGGTTGTCTGCTAATATATAGTTATTTCTGGCGCTTTTTTCTTTCATACCGATACAAAAATAATGATTTATCACAGCCGCAGTGAAAAAAATAACACAATTGTGCTATTTCCGGTGCAAAAAAAGCCAGCTATCTTTGTCATAAAAATTACTAAACAAAGAATTATGACAAAAATTGCAGAAAACCTTACACAACTGGTCGGCAATACACCGCTATTGAAACTCGATCGCTTCGGTAAATCCGAAGGAGCTGTAGCAAATCTCGTGGTCAAGCTGGAGAGCTTCAACCCGCTGGGGAGCGTGAAAGATCGCATTGCATTGGCCATGGTAGAAGATGCCGAACAAAAAGGCGAACTTTATGATGGTTCTGTACTCATTGAACCCACCAGCGGCAACACTGGTATCGGGCTAGCCTTTGTCTCCGCCATCAAAAAATACCGACTTATCCTCACCATGCCCGAGACCATGAGCATAGAAAGGAGAAACCTACTGAAGGCACTGGGTGCCGAGCTCGTACTCACACCGGGTAGTGAAGGCATGAAAGGAGCCATCGCAAAAGCACGGGAGCTGCAGGCTGAAATATCCAACGCCGTGATACTGCAGCAATTTGAGAATCAATCCAATCCGCTGATTCATTATACAACCACCGGAGAGGAGGTATGGCGCGACACCGATGGCAAGGTAGATATCTTTGTGAGCGGCGTAGGCACGGGAGGTACCGTGAGTGGTGCTGGCAAGAGACTGAAGGAGCTGAACCCCGATGTGAAGGTAATTGCGGTGGAGCCCACCGACTCCCCGGTACTCTCCGGAGGCAATCCCGGACCCCATAAAATACAGGGTATTGGAGCTGGTTTTATCCCTGGCACCTACGATAGTTCTGTAGTCGATGGTATAATTACCGTGAGCAACGACAATGCCATCCACACGAGCCGGAAACTGGCCAAAGTGGAGGGCCTACTGGTAGGTATTTCGTCAGGTGCAGCTGCCTATGCTGCCCTACAACTGGCGAAGGAGCCCGAAAACAGCGGCAAGACCATCGTGGCCATTTTGCCAGATACCGGGGAACGCTACCTCTCCACCCTTTTGTATGCTTTCGACGAGTATCCTCTCTAAAATGTTCAAGAAGGTTGGTTTACATAAATTCAATGCAATGGATACCGATTTTAATCACATACAGAGTTTCACCTCAATATCGCAGATAAATAAAATGACAATGCCCATGTGTTGCCGTTACCCCATATTTCATCAGCCACCCCCTGTATGCCTAAAGCAAATTTAGGGTATCTTCAAAAACAAAGCGGCTGATTCACAAGATTGGCCGCTTTTTTCATCAAAACATACAATTACAGCTTACAGATATCAATACTCTATAAAAAAATGAATCTACTTTCAATTAACAAACAGCATCTTGTGTTACTCCTGTTTCTCCATCTCTCCCTTCTGAGTAGCTTCGCACAGGGTACTTCCCCCATTACAGTATCCGGCACGGTCACCGACAGCCAGAATCTCCCGCTCATTGGTGTCACCATCATTCCCAGTAACAATCCCGCCAATGGCACGGTCACCGACGTCGACGGCAACTACAGGCTCATCGTGGCAACAGGGACCACACTCACCTTTTCCTACATGGGCTATGAAAGCCAGTCCATCCAGGTAAATCAATCCGGAAATTACCCGGTCACATTGCAGGAGAGTACAACGATATTGAACGAGGTGGTTGTTACTTCACTGAATATTCCACGCGAGAAGAAGGCCCTCGGTTACGCAGTACAAGATGTCTCCTCCGATGCCTTCGAAACACGACCTACCAACCCCATGAGTGCCCTCTCCGGCAAGATTGCCGGACTACAGGTCGTCTCTGGCGGAAGCAACCTGGGTGGCTCCTCCCGCATCACCCTGCGTGGCATCAACTCCATCACCGGCAACAACCAGCCTCTTTACGTGATCGATGGTGTACCGCTCGACAACAGTGAGCTAAACAGCACAACCACCATCCATGGAAGCGCCGGTAAGGATGTGGGAAGTACTATCCAGGACATAAACCCCGATGACATTTCCAGTGTGAACGTACTGAAAGGTCCCTCCGCCGCTGCTCTTTATGGTTCGCGTGCCGCCAACGGTGTCATCCTCATCACCACGAAAAAGGGAGGCAGGAGTGACGGTGACCTGCAGATCGAGCTCAACAGCGGCATAGAGTTCGAAAAAGTGGTGCGTCTGCCTGAACGACAGAAACTCTATGGCGGTGGCTACAACTCCACCTTCAGCACGGCCGTCATTGATGGCACTACCTACAACATTCCCGAATATGCCGGTGATGAGAGCTGGGGCCCCAGACTCGACGGCACACCCGTGCTACACTGGTATAACCTCGATCCGGAGTATCCTGCCGACTACCTGAAGCCGGAGCCCTGGCAATATCCAGAACACGACGTCAGCTATTTCTTTCGCACTGGCGTCGCACACACCCACAACATCTCCTTGTCGAAGTCGGCCGCCAACTCTGCCTTCAGGGTGTCGTTCACCAATAAGAACGTGACCGGCACCATCCCTAATTCATCGCTTGGTAAAAATAGCGTCAACATCTCGGGAAATGTCACCGGCAAGCTACTCTCCGTTTTTGCCAATGCGAACTACATCAAGACTTCCTCCACAGGACGTCCCTGGACGGGTGCCTCCAATCGCAACATCATTCTCGAAGCCTATCAATGGGGACAGGTGCAGGTCGATTATAAACGCCTGGGTGAATATAAGCGGCCCGATGGCACACCCCGTGCATGGAATCGCACCGGTTATCAAAACACAGTGGCAGATGAGAAAACGAAATATATCGACAATCCCTACTGGTCGGCCTACGAAAGCTACCTCAAAGAGGACCGCAACAGGCTCTATGGGAACGTCGGAATCACCCTCACCCCCACAAACTGGCTCTCGTTGACCGGACGTATCAATGCCGACATATATGATTACGACTTTCAGGACAGGATTGCCTACAATTCCCGTTCCCAGTCGATGTACCAGGAATACAATCAAAAGTATGAAGAGTTCAACTACGAGCTGTTGGCCACCGCCAACCGCAGCTGGGACAATCATTCGCTGGTGGGAAACCTAGGCGGTAATTTTTTGGAGCGTAACCGCCGCATCAGCGACATCTCCACGTCGGGAGGACTCATCATCCCCAA
>DHTF01000038.1 GCA_002411515.1 Proteiniphilum sp. UBA5267
TGAAAACCTGCAAATTGACGATTTCAGCCATCCGGAGAAATATCGAGGTCCCGCCATTTTTGCGAATTTCAATAAAGAAATGACCGATGAGGCTTACCTCGAAAAGTTCTCATTCATCAAAACCAGGGAGGTTATCCTGACTAACGTATCCACAGCAAGTAAACTGCCTCTACGAATCAGCGACAATACCTATATGTTCAAAGATGTGGTTATAGTCAAATAATTCGGGTTCAATTCACCTTTACCGGTTTTTCGAAATCGGTTTTCATCTCATACGGTAGTTGCCATACATTCCCCTTGAAATCGCCAAAGTAAAGGTGCGATTTACTGAAACGATGAGCATCACCGTCCGACCAGAAGAAACAAAATGGCGCTTTGAAATGTAAGGGACGGCGTACATAAGCATGATTAAAACGACTGTTTGAAGTTACCGTTCTCCTCTTTTTCCAGCAGGTGCCTTTGTCTGTGGAGGCCCATATCTCCACCTCCCCTCCTACACCCCATACTTGCGGGCCGGGAGCGGTGGGTGCTACAACCCTCCACTCCTTGTCCGCAATAAACAAACTGCCCATATCGTAGTTGTGATCAGATTCCGTGATTACATCCGTGTACCATTCCTTGCCATCCCAGCGGGTTATACACCACTCGTATGGACCGCTTACCGGCCCGGGCTTATGACCGTTGCTTCTGACATACAGGCAGATCGGATTTCCTTTTTTATCGAAATCCATGTCTTTTACATATACATTCTTGTGCTTTGACTGATAATCGATTACCAATGCCGTGTTCTCTTTTTGCAGCAACGGAATCTGAAGTGTCCTTTTTTGTACATCGTTCCACGTCTTACCCAGATCGGAGGTTTCTATATAGTAGAGATCTGTTCTCTTGTCTACATCTCCGTTGGGATGACGATTGAAAAAAGTCCCCAGTATCCGGTTATCGTAAAGTCCGCTAACCTGATAATGTCCCGCCTGTTCTCCTTCTTTTTGCGGTATGGCAGCAAGCAGCTGATCTTCCGACCAGTGAATACCATCGTTACTGGTCTCGAAGTAAAGCAATCGGTTTCCCTTATATTTTGTGAAAAAGTGAAAATAGCCCAGAGCTGTGTTCCAGGGTTGTGGATAGGTCATCTCTTCTGTACTTATTTCGTCGAAGCCATCGATATTGTACGGAAGTTTACTCCTGTATTTAAATCCGGGGCGCTTCTGTCCACGCCCGCTGATGAATACCCAGATATGCCCTTCATCATCTATCATCAAGGAAGGGTTATCGTGTGGATCATTCACACCTTTCTTGTCATATACCACGGTAGGTCTCGGCACCATTCCGGTTTCATGGTCAAAATATCCGATCATGCAAAGCAGGTAACGCTCCGTTTCGCCGGTGGTGCCACCATATACAAAAAAAGTCTTGTCGGCTTCAGCGGAATACACTGCCAAAGGCATGTGTTTGGCAGTGTAGGTAGATAAGGCCCCCGAGTACTTATCGCCCTGTTCGTATTTTTGATTGAGTTCAAACCAGATGCCTTTGTATCCGTCAAATTTTGTGTTATTCAAATTGGACTGGCTGTGGACGATAGTTGCGATACTCCACAAAAGGAGTAAAACAGGAGATAACCGGGTTTTCATTGCTGGTCAGTTTATTCCAGATCTCTCTTGCGTTTCAATGCTTCCAGGAAATAATAGTCTGCATAATTCAGGGGAACATCCACCTCCGAGTTGTGAGGCAGACTCCCGACGGAATGCATCAGCAGGAAATCGCCGTTTTCCCCCAGAGGAGCACAATATGCCGGGCTTGCAAGCGAAGCGACTATTGTGTCGGCCCATGCTTTATAATCCATTTTATCGGAATAGGTCGACAGCTCATACAGGGCTGAGGCCAGGATAGCTCCGGCAGAAGCATCGCGGTATGTATGCGGGATATCGGGTGCATCATAATCCCAATAGGGAACGCCGTCTTCGGGATAATTGGGGTGGTTGGCGATGAAACTCAGCGCTTTCTCCGCCTGGTCCAGGTATTTCCGGTCACCCGTCTCCCGGTAGCAGAGGATGTATCCATAAATACCCCAAGATTGTCCTCTGGCCCAGGCGCTTTCATCGGAATATCCCTGGTGGGTATTCCTGTGCCGGACGCTTCCGTCACTTTTGCTATAGTCGATCACGTGCCAGGTACTGTAGTCGGGACGGTAATGGTTCCTGATGGTATTGTCGGCATGGGTAACAGCGATGCGGTAAAAAGAGGAGTCACCGGAGAGTTTTGTTGCTTCGAACAGCAGTTCCAGGTTCATCATGTTGTCGATAATCACCGGGCATTCCCAGTCTTTCGATTTGTTTGCATTCCACGACTGGATAATACCTGCTTCTGGGATATAGCGGGTTGAGAGTGATTTTGCTGCATTCAGAATAACTTCCTTGTAAGCTTCAGTTCCAGCTAAACGAAGTCCGTTTCCGTAGCTGCAATAGATCATGAATCCCACATCGTGATTGCCGGTATAATACTGGATGGTATCCAGTGCTTCGGTATATTTGACGGCCATCGGTTTCCATTTCTCATCTCCCGTCAATTCGTACAGGTACCAGAGGCTGCCCGGGAAGAAACCCGAAGTCCATTCCTGCGGAGGAATATATTTCATCTTCCCGTCAATAAAAGATTTGGGATTGACGATCCTCGACGAGTCTTCCACCTTATCGAGCATGCGCGAGTATTGCTCCGCGGCAAAAGATACGGTTTCTTCCACGGGACGGGTACTGTCATCCTGGTCTTTTTGTCGGCCTGCCGTACACGATGGCGTGGCAGACAGGATGGAGGTAGCTAAAATAAACAGGATAGGTAACTTTTTCATTTTTGTTGTTTTTGATTAGTCATATTTTCTTGTTTAATTTTCCGCAAGTCTTACCCGGATGACGGTCTTGTCGTTTTCGATGGTCCAGGCGGGAATTCTTAATTCAACCCGTTTCAGTCCTTTTATCTGACGGTCCAACTTTAAAGGTGCCGGATCGAGTGAGACCACCGACATGGATAAACCGGGGTGTGAGAGATTTTCGATCTTCAGACTTTTGTTGTCTTGTCTGAGAATGGCTCCCTCTTTCGTCAGTTCTACATCGGCAGTAGTCATCAACTGCCAGG
>DHTF01000109.1:0-33003 GCA_002411515.1 Proteiniphilum sp. UBA5267
CAGATTCGCTGTTGTGCGCCACCGCGGGTACGCCACTCTTCACGGATCACACCCCGTTCGTTTTCCAGTTCCTCATCTTCCAGTGCGATGGCATTCGACCAGTCATGCAGTACCAGCAGGGCCGAATCCATCAGGTTGGTATTGGTCGTGGGAATGTTGGTCATGAAATAGACCGTTTCATCGAAAGAAGTGTAGGCATTGATGTTGGTGCCAAATTTAATGCCGTTGTCCTGCAGATAGTTGAGCATGTTCTTGCCGGGGAAGTTCTTTGTCCCGTTAAAAGCCATGTGTTCGAGGAAGTGAGCCAGACCGGCCTGGTTGTCTTCTTCCTGCATCGATCCAACCTTCTGAGCAATGTAAAAATCAGCTCTGTTTTCAGGGAGTCCGTTGTGCCGGATGTAATAAGTGAGTCCGTTTTCCAGTTTACCCGTTCTCACGTTGGGGTCAACTGGAAGAGGTGGATTTTGTTGTGCCATGGTAACAAAACTTGTTATCAGAAGCATTAACGTGAAAATTTGTCTCATAACATTTCTTTTAAAATAAAATAGATTCATATTGCGAGTAATTAACGCACACATTAGAAGTTCTTTAAAAATATTTTTGCTTCTGCCAAAAAAATCAAATCCGATCCAGTACAATCCCGATCAGTTCTTCTGTTGAGCCCTTGTAGTCGGCATTCGATTTCAGCGCAACACGGTTGGCGATGATGGCACATACCGTCATTGCCTTGTGGCCCATCAGCTTACTCAAGCCTGCAATGGCCGAACTCTCCATTTCGTAATTGGTGATGGCGTACTCGCCAAAACGGAAGGACTCTATCTTCGCATTCAAATCGGGTTCAGCCAAAGGTAGACGCACGTGTCTTCCCTGTGGCCCGTAGAAGCCTATGGCTGAGATGGTCACACCCCGGATCATGTCGTGACCGATGCGGTCTACAAGTTCTTCGTCGGCACTCACTACATAAGGAGAGCAATGAAAAGGCGACCAGTTCACATGCTTTTGAAAGGCTACTTCGAATTCCTCTTCACAGATAGCTCTGGAATTGGCATAATAGTGAATTAAACCGTCAAAGCCGATTGACTTTTCCGACACCACGTAAGAGCCCACAGGGCAATGAGGCTGCATACCCCCTGAGGTTCCCACGCGCACCATTGTGAGTTGTTTGAATTGCTCCTTGACACTGCGTGTGTTGAAATCGATATTGGCCAATGCATCTAGTTCTGTCACTACAATATCGATGTTGTCGGTACCAATACCATGTGAAAGGGCGGTAATGCGTTTTCCCTTGTAAATGCCGGTGATGGTGTGAAACTCACGACTTTGTACATCGCACTCGATCTCATCGAAGAACGAAGCGGTCATTGTCACGCGATCCGGATCACCCATCATTACAATCTTGTCGGAGAGTTGTTCTGGTTTGATGTGGAGATGAAAAGCACTTCCGTCGGAATTGATGATCAGCTCCGACTCAGGTATGATTCTCATATTTAGCTTATTATTTAGAATAAAGTTTCCTGTTATTTTTTGTTTCCACTCCCGCTCTGTGGTTTGGCAATGGAGTCACGCATATCGGTATCGGCCTTGATATTTTCCATCCTGTAGTAATCCATGATACCCAGATTGCCGTTACGGAATGCTTCGGCCATGGCAATGGGCACCTCTGCTTCGGCCTCAATCACCTTGGCGCGTGCTTCCTGCGCCTTGGCCTTCATCTCCTGCTCCAGTGCGATGGCCATGGCACGACGTTCTTCGGCGCGTGCCTGGGCGATGTTCTTGTCTGCTTGTGCCTGATCCATTTGCAATACGGCTCCAATGTTTTTGCCTATATCGATGTCGGCAATGTCGATGGAGAGTATCTCAAAGGCTGTACCCGCATCAAGGCCTTTCTTTAGTACCAGTTTGGAGATGGAGTCGGGGTTTTCGAGCACCGACTTGTGCGATACAGCCGAACCAATGGAGGAGACGATGCCTTCACCCACACGGGCAAGAATGGTCTCTTCGCCAGCGCCACCCACCAGTTGCTTGATGTTGGCACGCACCGTCACGCGAGCTTTGGCGATCAGCTGAATGCCATCGATGGCTACTGCTGAAACAGGGGGCGTGTCAATCACTTTGGGATTCACTGACATGCGCACTGCTTCCAGCACATCACGGCCAGCCAGGTCAATGGCTGTGGCCATTTGAAAAGTAAGGTCGATGTTGGCCTTTACTGCCGAAACCAAGGCATGTACCACCTTCTCCACATGTCCTCCGGCCAGGTAGTGGGCTTCCAGATTATCACGGGAAACTTCCTTCAAGCCGGCCTTGTGGGCCTCAATCATGGCATAGACGATGGTATGAGGCGGAACACGGCGCAGCCGCATCAGAAAGAGCTGTACCAGCGAAATTCGCACTCCGGCGGATAATGCGTTTATCCACAGGAAGAAAGGAACATAATGAAAGAAAATAAGTAAGAAAATGATGATTACCGCAATGGTAATGATCAACGGAAATGAAAAATCCATAATGATTAGTTTTTGGTGTATAAATAAGCACTAAAAATTTCAGTTTTCTGTAATCAATTTTCTCTTGACAAGTACATTGTAGGTTTCTACCTTCACAATCTCTATTTCGGTATCTTCGTCGATGAACGCACCGTCCACCGATTTACCTTCTACCACGACGTCGTTTACCATCACTTTTCCGATTGGATTCAATCTGGAGATGGCGACACCCGTATCTCCGGCAACCATTTTTTTCAGGTAGCTGTTGTCTACGGTACTCTCGATGTTGGTGTTGAGCGATATCCGCTGCAACGACTTCGAACGAAGCAGCCAGAAAAAAGAGCCACCAAGGGCTACAGCCGTGGAGGCAAGGGAGATATTTCCGGCAGTGTTCCCCAGAAAGAGATAGGCATACGTGATGCCTCCGATCAGGAAGATGGCCCCGGCAATACCGGCGATGCTGATGCCGGGCAGCAAAAAAATCTCTACGAGCATAAATAATACGCCCAGCGCAAGAAGTGCAATTACAATGATGAGATCGAGTGGCATATCGAGTCAGTTTAGTGGATAATTGGCACGTATTTCTTCGTTTCGCGCTGCTCTCTTCAACCGTTGAATTTCCTGGAAGAGCGTGTAGCTCTCTTTCTCCATGTTTAGGATGGAGGAGCGGAGGACTTCCTGGTTATTCCCTTTTGCATATTGATCCCTTTTTTGGGACAGGTTGTGTTGCAGTTCCTCCCACTGTTTCTCCAGGCCCAGAGCCTGTGAAAAGATCTGCCTGGCTTCCTGTGACTTGAAATCATTGAGGGTGTGATAGGTGATTTGGTCGTTGATTACAAACGAGAAATCCATATCCGGTTGCTCCAGGGAGACGGTTTTTTGTCTGGATATCTCCTTGATTTGGCTATAGTTGACGCCGGGATTCCATGTGTCGGCTATGGAGGAGATTCTCGCTCTGTTGCTCATAAGGGCAAGGCTGTCACTCTCCAGCAAAGTGACCTGTGCATTGGGAATGAAGGTATAGACACAGACAGAGTCTGTAGGCTGAAAACGGTCAGAAGCGAACCAGCCAACACCTTTTTCTTCGTCAATTACCATCAGGTAGTCGTTAAAAGGTGAGTTGAACGGCATGTTTAGCTGGTTGGGTGTGAGGTAGCTGTCTGAAGAGAGATTGTAACGGGTTGCATAGAGGTCATACCCTCCCAGTGAGGCGTGTCCCGTTGAGGCAAAGTAGATTGTCAACCCGTCGTTCATGACAAAAGGATAAGCCTGGTTGCCATCCTCGTTGATAGAGGGGGGAAGCTTCTTCTCATTGCCGAAGGTGTCGAGCAGCTTATCCATTGTGAAGAGATCAATGCCCGTTGCTTCTTCTCCCTGAGAGTAGTATATCTTATCTCCCCTCCCGTTCAAGTACAGCGTCTGGTCGCTTGCATTCTTGTTTTTGAAAAACTCCTGCGGTGTCAGCAGCGAACCGGAAGACTTGCCCAGGTTATAGGCCGCCAGAAAGTTGTTTTTTGGCAATACCAGACTGTCGATGATCTGGACCCCTTCGGTGCGAAGAACTCTCCGCTGCAGCTGGGAAGTCTCTTCCCTGAAGAGATCAAGTTTGGCCAATGCTTCCTTGTTGCGCCGTTGCGCTTTCTGGTATTTTTCGTAAGCTTTCTCGGCGTCATCGAAACGGTATAATTTGCTGTAAAGCTCACCCAGGTATAGCGTTGCTTCCGGTATTTTCTTCTCTTCGGCAAAGGTGAGATATTGTGCTGCTTCGAGTATCTTTCCTGTTTTCAGTAAACTCACGCCTAGCCATTGATTCAATGCAGGATTGGTCGGATCATCGGTATATGCCTTCTGGAAAAGCGGTAGGGCGTCGGCATACCGACCCTCCAGATACCAGTTCCTGGCATCGTCGAGCGTTTGTCCGCGAAGGGCAAACAGTGAAGTGCTGAGAAGTAGCGTGAAAAGGATATGTTTGTTGTTCATCACTCATCTATTCTGATTTCAAAGATAAGAAAAATTAAGAGACACAACTGTAATATTTTTTTAATTTCCTTCTGTACTGTAAGCAAGAGGTGAATTTCATTCCCGGGATTGGAGGATGGCTGGCATTAAGCCCTTCTCCTCTTTGATGTAAGAATCGACAGCAGGGCGATGGGTTTTTATGTAAAAAGAAAGTTCTTATAAAGAGTCTTTCCGATATTTTTATACTTTTCGTATCTTTGCATTCTCTAAAAATATTTCCTTCATAATTCAATCCGATGCACGAAAAAATTATCATTCTCGATTTTGGTTCACAAACGACACAGCTTATAGGCAGGCGAGTGAGAGAGTTGAGTACTTACTGCGAAATTGTGCCTTACAATAAATTCCCTTTCGGTGATGAATCGGTGAAGGGCGTAATCCTTTCTGGAAGCCCTTTTTCGGTGAACGACGAACATGCTTTCAAGACCGACCTGAGTCAGATTCGTGGTAAATATCCCCTCCTGGGTATCTGCTACGGAGCCCAATTAATGGCAAGTGCTTCGGGTGGGGAGGTAGATAAAACCGATTCAAGGGAGTATGGCCGTGCCCATCTGCGCGTAAAGCAGGCAAATGATCCGCTCCTGGGTAATCTACCCACGAACAGCCAGGTATGGATGTCGCATGGAGATACCATCGTGAAGCTTGCCGATCATTTCAGCGCGATTGCCTCTACCGAAGATGTGGATCTGGCAGCCTACAAGATCGATGGGGAAGAAACATGGGGTGTACAATTTCATCCTGAGGTATTTCATACCGAGCAAGGGACGAAAATACTGGATAATTTTCTGACCATCACCGGCGTGAAGAAAGACTGGACACCGGCATCCTTCATTTCCACCACCGTGGAGGAGTTGAAGGAGCAGCTGGGTAACGACAAGGTGATCCTTGCCTTATCGGGTGGAGTAGATTCATCGGTGACGGCAGTATTGCTCAACAAAGCCATCGGAAAGAATCTCACTTGCATATTTGTGGATCACGGACTGTTGCGAAAAAATGAATTCGAAACGGTACTCGATAACTATGCTCATCTGGGACTGAATGTAATTGGTATAGATGCCAAACAGCATTTCTATGGAGAGCTGGAGGGTGTGACCGACCCGGAGAGAAAGCGCAAGATCATTGGAAAAGGTTTTATTGATATATTCGAACGCGAGGCAAACAAACTAAAAGATATCAAGTGGCTGGCACAGGGAACCATCTATCCCGACATCATTGAGTCGCTGTCGATCACCGGTGTAACTATCAAAAGCCACCACAACGTGGGTGGATTGCCCGAGAAAATGAACCTGAAACTCTGCGAACCGCTCCGCTTGCTCTTCAAAGACGAAGTGCGGAAAATAGGCATCGAACTGGGTATGCAGGAGCACCTTATCCACCGCCATCCTTTTCCCGGGCCGGGTCTGGGAATCCGCATCCTGGGCAGTATCACCCCCGAAAAGGTACGTGTGGCGCAGGAGGCAGACGACATCTTTATCTCGAACCTGCGCGCTGCCGGTCTTTACGACAAAGTATGGCAGGCAGGAGCTATTCTACTGCCGGTACAATCGGTGGGTGTGATGGGTGATGAGCGTACTTATGAGAATACCATTGCTTTGCGGTGTGTCACCTCTACCGACGCCATGACGGCCGACTGGGCACATCTGCCTTACGAGTTTCTGGCAAAAGTGTCAAATGAGATCATCAACAAAGTGAAAGGTGTCAACCGGGTAGTATACGATATCTCATCGAAGCCGCCCGCTACGATTGAGTGGGAGTAGCAGTCTTCAACTCGGGATAAGCGATACGCGAATGGTACACTGTCTTTAGTTTATCCACAAACACATCTTTTACGATTTGGATATCCCGGAAGGTGAGGGGGGCCAGTTTGAAATAACCTTCGTTCAGCTGCGTGTCAATAATCTTATCCACCAGACTGCGCAGCGAAGCTTCGCTATATTCGGGTAGGCTCCGAGAAGATGCCTCCACCGCATCGGCCATCATCATGATGGCCGTTTCTTTTGTAAAAGGATTTGGACCCGGGTAACGGAAGTCTGCTTCATTGACTTCCTTATCGGGATTTGCATTCTTCCAGGAGATATAGAAATATTTGGGCATGCTGGTGCCGTGATGCGTTTCAATAAAATCGATGATCTGTTGCGGAACATTGTTTTTCTGGGCAATCTTCAATCCGTCTTTCACGTGACTGATGATGATGCGTGCACTCTCTTCGAAGGGTAGTCCGGCATGTGGATTCATGCCGGGCGCCTGATTTTCGGTGAAGAACGCAGGATTGATCATCTTTCCCACATCATGATAGAGTGCACCTGTTCTGATCAATGAAGCATTGGCGCCGATCTTTGCGGCCGCAGCCATCCCCAGGTTGGATACCTGAAGCGAGTGCTGGAATGTGCCAGGCGCCTTCTCCGAGAGCTCTTTTAGCAGTGGCTTGTTGATGTTGGAAAGTTCTACCAGTGTCACCCCGGAGATAAAGCCGAAAGATTTCTCCACCAGATAGACCAGTGAATAGGAGAACATGATGAAAATAAAGTTGATCAGAAAGTAGACCAGCATCAGCCAGTCACCTTCCGTGATGCTTCCTTCCTGATACATGATCAACCCGAGGTAGATCAGAATGTAGGTGAGCAGAATAAAAAAAGAACTTCGGATCAGTTGCGATCTTTCCGACAACTCTTTCAGCATAAAAATGGAGACCATCGATACCGCTATCTGAATTATGATGAACTCAAATGGAAAGGGAACCATCAACGAACTCAGGATGATGGTGGTCAGGCTGGCAAAAAGAGCCGTGCGCGAGTCGATGAAAGTGCGGATGAGGATGGTGACGATAGCGTAAGGGAGGATATAGACACTGAAGAGATCGAATGTGACAGTGATGGCTGTGAGCAGCAAGAATATAACAATCAGCAACATCATGAAAAGCACATGCTTCCGGTTGCGGTATTCTATGGGCCTGAAAAGCAGGAGATAGAAATAAAAGCAGGAGAACATGAGGGTGATCAGCGTGAACTGACCGAGGATGATCCAGATGTTTCTGCTCGAACCGCCGCTTCGTTCCTCCATGACCCTTTTCAGTGAAGAAAGAATGTTATAGGTCCTTGCATCCACAATCTCACCCTGATCAATGATGCGCTGCCCCTGTTGTACCATCCCCCGGCTGATGTCAACCTGCTGAATAAATTCATCCTGTGCCTTCGCTGAGGTTTGCGCGTCATAAATCACATTTTCGCGAATGTACTCGTTGATGTCGGCAGACTGTATGGTGGATACGTCTACACCCGCGGGTACATCTTGCAGTACCTTTTCATATGCAGATCGAATGGTAAAAAAAGTCTCTATGTTACGTGATTCTGCGATGTTTCCTATTTTGATGCGCAAGGAGCCTGTAGCTGAATCCAGTATGCGATCGTAATCTTCCGAACGCATGATCCCGTTGGTATACAGTTCCTGCAACATGTTGCGGATATATAACTTGTGGGCTGCAGGGAGCTCCGAGATTTTGTCACTCAGGTTGACATCTGCATCGAAGTCGGCCAGCGCATTTTTTTGTACCTCTTCATCTATCTCAAAATAGGGCTCGTAAAATTCCAGGATGCTGTCTTGCTCTGCTTTTAGCTGATCGGCAGGTTTGTACACGGGGAAATCGAAGGGCGCAGTGAGAAGGCCGTATTGCCAGGGCCTGCCCTCATTGAAAGAGTACTTGAAGCTTCCCTGACGGGGAAAAATATAGGTGATGAGCAAAATGGCAGCGATGAATACCAAAGGAACAAACACCTTTGTTCTGATGCGAAATTTCTTTTTTTTTGATGCAGCACGTGTAGCGTTCATATCTCAGTGCGTTAACTTGTAGGTCGTTGATAGAACAACCGAAGCTGGTTTATTGTTTTTTCTTTCAGAGGAAACAGCATATGACCTGGTCGGTTTTCCCATCGCATTACCTTGTTTTCATAATTGGATTTATTGCACTATTTTTGTACCTGGTTATAAAACAAGTGACTCCTATGCAAAGTTAAAAATATTTTCGGTTTAAATATGAAAAAACGACTACTTGTTGATCTCTCTTCACTTAAAAATATTTATTCGGGGTTGGGACAAATAGCCCTGAGTTATGGTGCCTATTTTAAAGATCATTATAAAAAAGAAGATGCCCCCTATGAGTTGACTCTGCTTTTGCCGAAGAAATATTTTGGTCTCTTTGGGGAGGAGGTGCACTATGTCTCTTCTACCAATGTCATCCGGAAACATGTTCGTTTTCTATTTCCAAAATATGATATTTGGCACTCTATTCATCAGTTAAGTCGCTTTCGGCCCATCTGGAAGGATACCAAATTCATCCTAACCATACACGATCTGAATTTTCTCTACGAGAGAACTGCCGGTGCCAGGGAACGGAGGTACAGGAAAATGCAAAAAAAAATCTGCCGGGCCAATGAGATTGTTTGTATTTCCAACTTTACAAAAAACGAGGTGGAGCATAATTTTCAATTAAATGAGAAGCAATGCAGGGTGATCTACAATAAGGTGACTTTGATTGATAAAGATGCGGCTCAGAAACCCAAACACGAAATCAGAGAGCCTTTTTTCTTTACCATGGGTATCATTCGTCAGAAAAAAAACTTCCACGTATTGCTCGACATGATGAAGCTGTTACCTGATAAACATCTTTACATCGTAGGAATGAAGGCAGATGTGAAAAAGAATAACTACGCCAGACATATCAAAGAACGTATCGAGAATGAACAAATCCATAATGTTACCCTGAGGGGACCGGTGTCTCATAAAGAGAAGATATGGATGTACCAGCACTGTGAAGCATTTTTGTTCCCTTCTCTGTTGGAGGGATTTGGCTTGCCTGTGATTGAAGCCATGCAATTTGGAAAGCCTGTTTTTTCATCCAAAGAAACCAGCCTGAAGGAGATCGGTGGCGACTTTGCTTATTTCTGGGATAACTTCAATCCAGAGGAGATGAAGAAACTGATCGACGAGAACCTAACGCAATTTTATCAGAACGAAAGCCTGGCGGATAAGGAAAAAGAGTATGCCCGGTCGTTTTCATACGAGAAACACTTTGAAGAATATGAAGCATTATACAAAACCGCTTGAGGTTGATCTTGTTTACCTCTGGGTAGACGGCAATGATCAGGAGTGGCTTGCAAAAAAAAAACAATTCCTGGGAATAACAACTGATCTGAACACCGAGGCTACCACCAAGGCACGCAACTCCGACAACAACGAGCTAAAGTATTCGTTGCGATCCGCTGAGAAATATGCTCCCTGGATTCGCAGAATCTTCGTTGTTACGGATGGACAAATACCCAAATGGCTCGATCTGCAAAATGAAAAAATAGAAATTGTTGATATACGCCAGCTACTTCCTTCAGAGGCGTTGCCCTGTTATAATTCAGTGATCATAGAGCATTTTTTATATAAAATTCCTGGATTGTCAGAGCATTTCCTCTATGCGAACGACGATATGTTTTTCAATGCACAAGTGGATCCCGGTTTCTTTTTCACGGATGATGGTCTGCCTATCGTGAGATTACAACGCGCTTTCACCAGTAAGTGGATCAACAAGTGCAGAAAGAGACTCAAATTACACACCAATATTTACCGGAAAACCATTGAAAGGGCTGCCTCTCTCATCGATGAAAGGTTCGGGAAATACTATTCGGGCACGCCACATCACAACATCGACTCCTATTTGAAATCCGATTATCAGTATGTTTCAGATGATCTCTTCCGTCGCGAGATTGGCTCCACCATCACCCATCATCTCAGAAGTGTGGACGACATACAACGCATTATATACCTCTATTATGCTCTGGCTGTAAAGAAGGGGACTCTTCGGTATGTAACCAGAAGGGAGTCTTGCAGAATACGTCTCCACAAGCCCGATTTCATGGGTTTTATTCGTACATACCAGCCTGTTCTTTTTTGTCTGAACGACAGCCATCATGCTTCGGATGCAGACCGAAGCAGAGTAGAACCTTTTTTGAAGAACCTTTTTCCGGAAAAATCTTCCTTTGAGCGTTGACCGATACTGAGAACAAACGGAAATGAGAATTACTGTAAGTCGTTTGAATAAACAATTGCCATTTGGATGGCACGCCCCTCTGGTGCATGATCTTGTTTTTTGGTCGGATCACTTTCCTTACATGAAAACAGAATAAATTGGTTTACAATTCAAATTGCGACTTCTCCGGTAAAATTGCTTCAAAAGCTTTCTCTAGATCCTGCATCACCTTTTCGTAGTTTCTGATGTGTGCGTTGTCGTTGAGGCAGATCAGCTTGTAGCTCTGATTGTGAATGGCTTCAATTGCCTGTTTCGACCGCAGTATCAGCGGGAACATTTTGGTATCCTGATAGGTGTTGTAGGGTTCAAACTTGGAACTGCATATCTGCCAGGTCCTGAACAGCTCCTGCGTGTAGTCTTCGGCGCTGCGGAAGCGGTTTTTAGAAACGGCTGTAAGCTTGTCACCGGCATAATTCCACACCTCTTCAAAAGTCGATTTAAGGTAGGGTTGTGCATTGTGTGGCGTAATCAGTGTCACAAACTTGTCATAGGGCTTGAGTAACCGTGTCAGATTGGCTTTCTTGCCATATGAAGGATGGAACCATTTATCATGATCCCTATTTAGCACGGTTTTCTTGTCAAAGCGTTGGTTGATGAGCCGGATATTGTTTTTCAGGCATTTCGACCAGAGTCCTATGCCTGAATTGTGCCGGAAAGCAGCAATGTCGTTGGGCAGTCCATTGCTGAAAAACCGACTCTCAGGGAGATGATTGATGATGAAAAAGTCGTCGTTGAAATAAACAAACTGATCGGCTATACCGGGTATTTTGTGCAGGTAAATCTCAATGAGAGAGGAGTTGAAGACAGGAAGAAATTGATTGGGTATATAATCGGCATGGTTGATCAACGACAGTTTGGGATGAGCGGGGTTGAGCCATTCCGGTTGTTGGCCGCAGGTAACAAAATGGACCTTCCTTACCCAAGGTGCAAACTTCTCCACTCCCCTGAACCAGTACTTTAAAAAGCCGTGATCTCTAAAACGAGCCTCAGACACCTCATTTTTTTTGTTGTCGATCTTACCCGAATACTTTGCAAAATCGGCCTTCCATTTCGGATCGTTCATGTCGACCCATGTGATGACAAAATCGATGTCCATTTTATTGATTGTTTATATTTTCCATGAGAGTCGGTATGCGCAGTATGGCTCGCTCAAGACGTTCAATGGTTTCTTCTTTCCCGATCACTTCGGTGATGTGGAACATATGGACTCCCTTTCCTTCTCCCACGATAGCGAGCCGGAAGGCGTTCATGATGTTCCCTGTGTGAAGCTGGTTTTGTTGAATCCACGCCATCACAATCTCTTCCTGGTTTGTAGCAGAGAAATCTTCCATTTCGTTGAGGAGATGCACCAGTTGTTGCATTTGTCCGGCTGTTTCGCTTTTCCAACGTTTCCGGATGGTTTTCTCGTCGTAGCTCTCCGGTGCAACAAAGAAATAAGCGGACTGGTCCCATAATTCTTTCACAAAGTGAACCCGATCCTTGACCAGTGCCACTACCCGCGTAACCTTTTCAGGCGATACGGTGATGCCCTTCTCTGTAAGTATCGGCATAAAGAGGGCCGCCAACTCACTGTCGGGTAGGTGGAGGATGTACTGGTGATTGAACCATTTGGCCTTTTCTACATCGAATTTGGCGCCACTCTTGCTGCACCGTTCAAAAGAAAAGGCAGCGATGAGTTCCTCCAGCGAAAAGATCTCCTGTTCTGTGCCGGGGTTCCATCCCAGCAGGGCAAGGAAGTTGATCACCGCCTTGGGGAGATAACCACTTTCGCGATATCCCGTAGACAGATCGCCTGAGGAGGGATCTTTCCATTCCAGCGGGAAGACAGGAAATCCGAGCCGGTCGCCGTCGCGTTTGCTCAATTTGCCGTTTCCTTCTGGCTTGAGCAGCAGCGGCAGATGGGCAAACCGAGGCATGCTCTCTTCCCATCCCAGGCTCCTATAAAGCCATACGTGCAACGGAGCGGAGGGGAGCCATTCCTCGCCACGGATCACATGGGTGATCTCCATCAGATGATCATCCACCACGTTGGCCAGATGGTAGGTGGGCAGTTCATCGGCCGATTTGTAAATCACTTTGTCGTCGAGTACCGCAGAATTGATCACCACGTCGCCGCGGATCATGTCATGTACGGTGATCTCGTGACCCGGATCCACCTTTATGCGGACCACGTATTGTGTGCCCGATGCGATGAGTGAATTAGTTTCCTGGGCATTCATTGTCAGCGAGTTGCGCATGCGCTGTCTTGTGGATGCATCATACTGAAAGTTGGGTACTTCCGCACGAGATGCCTCTAGTTCCTCCGGCGTATCAAAAGCAATGTAGGCAGCCCCTTTTTCTAACAGTCCCTGTACATATTGTCGGTATACCTCTTTGCGCTGAGATTGCTTATAAGGACCATATTTTCCTCCTTTTGCGGGGCTCTCGTCAAAGGAAAGTCCCAGCCAGTCGAAGGCCTCCTGAATATATTCTTCTGCACCCGGTACAAAACGGGTGGAGTCGGTATCCTCAATGCGGAGAATGAAATCACCTCCTGTTTGTTTGGCATAGAGGTAGTTGTAGAGTGCTGTGCGAACCCCGCCGATATGCAGTGGCCCGGTGGGGCTGGGAGCAAAACGGACTCTTGTCTTTTGTTGCATCTGGTTTCAATTTTTTAAACGGTCTTCACCACATGAAGCAAGATTAATTGAAAGTACCTGCTGTCGCTGATGTGTGAGAGGCCCGACATTACAAACTGCAAAAGTACATGAAAAACGGTGCATTTACAAACAGATAAAATGAAAAACATTCCGGGATAGCATTCAGAAGGCTTCAACCCAGAAACAGAATGCTTTCATTTCCCATATTGAAGAGGAGATCGATGATGCTTAAGTTAGGAATAAAGCCATTTTTCTCGGCAAAAACCTGATAATAGCGAGGGGTAGCCTCGATAGCTTCCTTTTTGGGATGGATTGCTTCACGCAGATCGTGGTAATCGGGGCTGTAATTTCCTGTATATTCCTGTGTGTAAGACACGGCAGTCTCAATGCCGATTAAACGGCAGATGAGTTGTCGAAGTTCTTCGTTGAAGTCGTGCAGAAAATCGAACCTTTTTAGGTAGAAGGGACGAAAATCATCTTCGTAGTATTGAAAGTAGGGTGTGGAGTTGTAGGCCGAGACAATGGCGTTCCAGTGCAGGTGTTTCCAGTTCCCGTGATCGGCAATGCGGATATCCTTCATTCTGCCTTTCGCGGTGGTTGGCTTTTCCACCGGTATACTCAACGAAAGCATGCCGTTTGCTCCGCCTATGTGGCACCGGTTTCGGTAAGACTGTTTCTGGTAATGATCGTTCACTTCAAGAATCGCACTCTCAGCACGATAAAGAGCAGCATAATATGCTACCGGTGCCAGGTAAAGAGAGGAGAGAAGTGCGATTCTCGATTGCTCTTGCATTTGCAGCATCATCACATCTTCAAATCAGTGAATCTTTGCATCGAATTTCATGCAGGTATCTTTGCATTGCGGAACAGCCTTTTCCATCGAATCTTCCCATTGAACCATCCTTTGTCCTTCTCCAGAGAGAGCCAGATGAGCATGGGGCTACCCACGATATGATCTTCCGGCACAAAGCCCCACACACGCGAGTCTGCCGAGTTGTGACGGTTGTCACCCATCATGAAATAATAATCGAATTTGAAGGTATAGGATTCGGCCACTGCCCCGTTGATGTACACTTTCCCATCGCGATAGGCAAAATCGTTTCCTTCGTAGTTTTTGATGCAACGTTCATAAGCGGCCACCTTGAAATCCACATCCGAATCAAATGTAAGGGTTGCACCCTTCCTGGGTATCCAAAGCGGACCAAAGGTGTCACGTGTCCACCCGGTTTCGTAATTCAAAGGATAGTAATAGCTCATGCCCGGTTGTTCCTTCTCCTTAATTACTTTCCACACGAAGGGTTTCGACTGCAATGTGGCTACCATCTCATCGGTTAAGGGAATGCTGAAGTAGATCCTTCCATTGTTGCCATTGTGCTGCTGCAGACCAAAGAGTGCCATACTCAGGCTGTCCACACCAGTCAAATCCTGGGAGCGAGAGACAGTCTGCCCGTAGGCGTCCTGCGTAAAATGATCGGCTTTGTTGATTCCCAGCTCCTCAAATAGATCGGCTGAGATCTGTGTTCCATCGGTGTGAATCAGGTAATTGTGTTGCGAAAGGCGTGGGTTGGGAAGCAAAACGCCATCGATAAACAGGCTGTCGTTTCTCAGTTCAATGGTCTCCCCGGGAAGACCGATACATCTTTTTACATAGTTTTCACGCCGATCCACCGGACGGTAGACAATCTCGCCGTAAGTACGCTTGTCGGCACGGACACCGGCACTGCCATTGGGGTTGTGTTTGGCCAGCGAATAAAAGTCGACCCCCTGCTGATTGAGCGCCACCGTGTCGCCGGTAGGGAAGTTGAACACCACGATGTCATTCCTTTCCACTTTACCAAATCCTTTCAATCGTTTGTACTTCCATTGTGGTTTATCGATATAGGACTTCCCACCCACAACGGGCATAGTATGCTGCGCCAGGGGAAACGAGAGCGGTGTAATGGGTGCCCGCGGTCCGTAGCTGAGTTTACTCACCGCCAGAAAGTCACCTACGAGCAACGACTTCTCGAGCGACGAGGTGGGTATCTGGTAATTCTGAAAAAAGAAGGTGTTGATAAAATAAACGGCAATCAATGCAAAGACAATCGCATCTACCCATTCCATGGTCTTGCGGAACGCATTGTTCTTCGATTTCTTCCAAAATCCCCAAGGCACAAACTTGGTGATGTAGATATCGAGAAAAAGAAAGATAAAGAGCAGTATCCAGGGTGAACCTGCCCAGAGAGCGAACAGGATGGTCAAAACCACCCACACGGCAAACCAAATCCATTGGCGGCTCGTGGCGTTTGAAAATCGTTGTGTACGTTGCATTGTTATTTCGTATATGTTTTTTACAAAATGCCGAGCATGTCGTTCATTCCCAGAAAACCTTGCTTCCCTTTGGTAAACTCAGCTGCCAGCACGGCACCCAGGGCCAAGGCTCTTCTGCTCTTGGCTTCGTGTGTAATGCGGATGCTGTCGTCCTCCGATTCATAGATCACACTGTGGATCCCTGGTACTTCTCCCTCACGAAAGGATGTGATAGGGAGATCTTCCTTCCGACCTACTCCCCCCAACACCCATTTTTCTTTTCTGTCAAGCTGTGCCACAATCTCCTCGGCCAATGTGATGGCTGTACCACTGGGGGCGTCAAGCTTGTGGATATGGTGCGTTTCTTCCATCCGTACATCGTAGCCGGGGAACTGGTTCATTAACTTGGCCAGATGGTTGTTCAAGGCGAAGAAGATATTTACACCCAGGCTGAAGTTCGACGCATAGAAGAAAGTTTTACCTCCCTTTGTGCAAGCCTCCTGTATCTCGGGCAGATGCTCCAGCCAACCGGTGGTGCCGGAAACAACTGGCACGTCGGCTGCAAAAGCACGCCGGTAGTTTTGTAGGGCGCTGCTCGGAGCGGTAAACTCAATGGCCACCTCGGCACTGCGGAATGCCGGAGATTCAAATTTCTCCTCTTCGTGCAGGTCGATGATACATACCACTTCATGTCCTCTTTCCAGGGCAATCTTCTCAATCTCGTGCCCCATTTTACCGTAACCGATCAGTGCTATCTTCATATTTGTTTTATTTCTTTGTATCTGCATGCATACGCCTGCATGCCTATCAACGATTAAAGTAAATGCTTACAGTTGTTTCATTCGAAAGCAAAAGTACAAAAATTGGTTGATTTACGCTACTTATACAACAAAAACACAACCATTCTCTACGTTCGTGTCTTTTTATTCAAAGCCAGCCTTGCTCACGGTACCATGCTATCGTCTTCCTCACTCCCTCTTCGAGAGGGTAGGCTGGCACAAAATCGATATCCGCACGCAGGGAACTGATGTCACACGACCAGTTGCGCTGTTTCATGATCCGGTACTTGTCGGTGTTGAAAGTGGTTGCCTTTCCCAGGAGAGCTGCCGCTTTTTCACTGATGTAAGCGGCAGGCTTGACGAAGAAGAGGGGCACGGTAACCCTTGCCACATGCTTTCTGTGCAGTGCCCTTTGAACAATGGCATTAAACTCCCTGTCGCTATAGCAATCCCCATCGGCCACAAAATAGGCTTTTCGGCGAATGCCTTTCTCAATGAGGGTGAAGATGACATGCACCAGATCCTCGCTGTAGATGAACGACAACAGCTGCTTCCTGAAGCCGGCACCTACGTTTAATCCCTTTTTTACTGCTTTTATCAGGATCAGGTAATCGTTGTCGCGCGGGCCATAGACACCGGTGGGGCGCAGAATCAACCAGGGGAAGTCGGTGAGTCCCTGCAGGTAGTCTTCAGCTTTCAACTTGCTCCGGCCGTAAGCGGTGTTGGGATTTGGAATATGATCAGCACCAAAGGGTGCATAGCCGGTCTCGTCACCCACACCCATGGCGCTGAGTGAACTCATCAGCACAAATGAATCGGTCAGAGAGTCAGTTTCTCTGAGTGCCTCCACAAGGTTGCGTGTATAACTGTAATTTATCCGGTCGAAGTCCGACTTACGAAATGTCTTGGTCAATCCTGCAATGTGTATCACATGATCGAAGCTGCCGTTTTCATCTTTGAATTGGCGGAGTTGCATCTTCAGCTTTTCCTTGTCTCCGTAGTGAAGATCGATGAACTTTATGCGTGCGTCCTGCAGGTAACGGCGACTGCTGGTCGCGCGTATGCCCGCCCAGGTTTCATATCCCAACTCCAGTGCCTTGTCCACGGCGGTGCTGCCAATAAAGCCGCTCGCTCCGGTAATCAATACTTTTTTTCCGTTCATACGCTATAATCTCAAACTGTGGACAAAAATAAGGATAACTTCAGGAAGTATCATTTTTTTTTATTACTTTGCAATAACTAAAACGTCATTTTTTTGTTTTAGTCAGAAACAAACAGAATATGAGCAACAAAGTGAATGCGGCTTCTTCAACCGCCAAGCCGAAAAAGAAAGACCTTTCGGCATCTATTATCCATTTCCTGACAGAAAATAACGATAAACAGTTTAATTACAAGCAAATTGGTGCGGCACTGAATGTGCGGGGTGAAGAAGGACGACGCCTGCTGATCAAAGTACTCGACAAGCTTCGCGACGATGACCTGCTGCTAGAGACTTCCCGAGGGCGCTATCGGATCAATAACAGGGGACTGATGCTGGAAGGTCGTTTCGAGCGGAGAAGTAATGGCAAGAACTTTTTTGTCCCTGACGACGATGCGAACATCATTCATATACCCGAGCGAAACAGCAAACATGCCATGAACGGCGACCGGGTGCGTGTCCAGCTACTGGCAAAGCGCAAACGTGCCGATACCGAAGGTACTGTGGTAGAGATACTGGAACATACACAAAGCCGTTTTGTGGGCGTGCTGGAGGTGCAGAAGCATTTCGCCTTCCTGGTGATGGACAACAAATATCTGTCGAACGATATTTTCATTCCGAAGGAGGATCTCCTTGGTGCCACAAACGGCGATAAAGTAGTTGTAGAGATTGTAGAGTGGCCCGAGAAGGCCAACAACCCAGTCGGCAAGGTGATCGATATCCTCGGCAAGCCAGGACAGAACGATACCGAGATGCATGCCATCCTCGCACAATACGATCTGCCTTATAAATATCCGGAAGAGGTAGAGAAATATGCAGCTCAGATTTCTGAAAAGATTGAGGCGAAGGAGATTGCAAAAAGGGAGGACTTCCGGGATGTGTTCACCATCACCATTGACCCCAAGGATGCAAAGGACTTCGACGATGCCCTCTCCATCAGAGAAATATCTCCTTCCATGTGGGAGGTGGGAGTACATATTGCCGATGTGACGCATTATGTGAAACCGGGTGATCTGGTGGACCGGGAGGCGGAGAACAGGGCTACCTCCATTTATCTGGTCGACAGAACCATTCCCATGTTGCCGGAACGGCTTAGCAACGGACTCTGTTCCTTGCGTCCCCATGAGGAAAAGTTATGCTTTTCTGTTATCTTTCAACTGAACGAAAAAGCAGAAATATTAAAGTCTCGAATTGTACGTACTGTCATTAAATCCGACAGCCGCCTCACTTACGAGGATGCGCAGGCGGTAATTGAAACAGAAAAAGGCGATTTCTCGGTCGAAATACTTCAATTGAATAAATTGGCAAAGCTGCTGAGAGAAAAAAGATTTGCCAATGGAGCGATTAATTTTGAGCGGTATGAGGTGAAATTCAATCTCGATGAAAAGGGAAAGCCTCTGGGAGTTTATTTTAAGGAATCGAAAGAAGCCAACCATCTCATTGAAGAATTTATGCTGCTGGCTAACAGGACAGTTGCCGAAGCCATTGGAAAAGTGCCCAAGGGAAAGAAAGCCCGGACGTTTGTTTATCGCATCCACGATGTGCCCGATCCGGAGAAGCTCGATACGTTGAATACCTTCATTCTTCGTTTTGGTCACAAAATTAAGCAGGATGGCTCCAAGGTTGAAGTTGCCAAGAGCATCAATGCGTTGTTGGATAAAGTGCAGGGCCGCCCAGAAGAGAACCTGGTGGAAACAATCGCCATCCGCACCATGTCGAAAGCAGTCTATTCCACGAAAAATGTGGGACATTACGGGCTGGCATTCGAATATTATACCCATTTCACTTCTCCCATCCGGCGGTATCCTGATATGCTGGTACACCGTCTGCTGGAGCATTATCTCGATGCAGGTAAAAGTGTAGATCAAGGTTCATTGGAGGGTGAATGTAAGCACTGTTCTGAGATGGAGCAGGTTGCAGCCAACGCCGAGCGCGACTCCATCAAATACAAGCAAGTTGAATTTATGTCGGATAAGATTGGAAAAGTGTACGATGGTGTCATATCGGGTGTTACCGAGTGGGGTATTTATGTGGAAATAAACGAAAATAAGTGTGAAGGCATGATCCCCATCCGGGAAATGGATGATGACTTTTATGAGCTGGACGAAAAAAATTATCGTCTGGTGGGGCGACGCCGAAAGCGGGAATATCGACTGGGACAACCTGTTTCCATTCAGGTGGCGCGGGCTAACCTCGACAGGAAGCAACTTGATTTCATCTTCGCGTAATTTCATTTTATTCGTTTTAATATGCATCCGGAACAAAAAAAAATAACGGTAACGGTTCCTCTTCTTCCTCCGCTGGAGGAATTCACGGAATATCTCAAAGATATTTGGGAAAGAAAATGGATCACAAACAATGGACATTATCATCAGGAACTTGAAAAAGCGCTGAGTGATTATTTAAAAGTACCTTATATTAGTCTTTTTACAAATGGGACCTTGCCATTGATGGTTGCATTGCAGGCATTGCGGATCACGGGTGAGGTGATAACCACCCCTTATAGTTTTGTGGCAACCACCCATTCCCTTTGGTGGAACGGAATTAAACCTGTTTTTGTGGATGTTGATCCGGAGACAGGAAACATAGATCCTGAAAAAATTGAAGCGGCCATTACTTCCAAAACCACGGCGATCATGCCGGTACATGTATATGGTAATCCATGTGATATGGCCCGCATTCAGCAAATAGGAGATACTTATGGGCTGAAGGTTATTTACGATGCCGCCCATGCTTTTGGCGTAGAAGTGAACAGCCGATCGGTTTTGGAAAGCGGAGATATGAGTACCCTCAGTTTTCACGCAACAAAAACGTACAATACCATTGAAGGGGGAGCTCTGATTTGCAGAGATGAATCAATGAAACGTCGGATCGATTATCTGAAAAATTTTGGTTTTGCTGACGAAACGACGGTGATTGCACCCGGTATCAACGGTAAAATGGACGAAATCAGGTCTGCTTATGGATTGCTTGAGTTAAAGTATGTAGACCAGGCAATTGAGGTGCGAAAACAAATTGCAGAAATGTATCGCGAGAAACTGAAAGAGGTGGCAGGAATTCATTATTTCAAAGACTTTGCCGGTATAAAACATAATTATTCCTATTTCCCAATTTTTGTAGATGCACAGCGTTTTGGGAAAAGCCGAGATGAGTTGTATCATTATTTACAGGAATACAATATTTTTGGGAGACGCTATTTCTATCCGCTTATCAGTGAGTTCTCCACTTACAAAGGATTGACTTCTGCTGCCAGAGAGAACCTCCCAAACGCCCACAAACTGGCAGACAGTGTGATCTGTCTACCTATCAGTCACGAACTGAATTCGGAGGATGTTGAGCATATTTGTTACCTGATAAAAAACTACTAAACGCCACATCATGCTTGTCATTGGTGCCAAAGGATTCGCAAAGGAACTACTTGAAATATTATCGCAAAACGATGATCTGCAAGATCTTGCTTTTTACGATGATGTAAATGAAAAAGATCCTCTTTTTTTATTTGATCGTTTTCCTGTGCTAAAAAATGTACTAGAAGCAAAACAATATCTGTCTCATACCGATGCACGCTTTACGATCGGGATTGGTAACCCTCAGCTGAGAAAAAAAATGTATGATAAATTTACGGTCTACAGTAAAAAGTTTACCAACGTGATCAGCAAAAACGCCGATATCGGTACTTTCGGAGTTGTAATTGGAGAAGGGTGTAATATTTTATCGGGTGTAAAGGTTTCCAATGATGTGCATATAGGGCTGGGCTGTTTAATATATTACAACAGCATAATTACCCATGATGTCCGCATTGGCGATTTCGTGGAGATTTCTCCTGGTGCCTGTCTATTGGGACGGAGTACAATAGGTAGTTTTACTCAGGTCGGAAGTGGATCAATCGTCTTGCCGGACGTGAAGGTAGGCAACAATGTAATCATCGCTGCCGGAGCTGTTGTCACAACAGATCTTCCTGATCATGTGATGGCAGCTGGTGTTCCTGCAGTAATCAAGAAGAGAAACCTTTCTTATTAACACATCAAGGCGCTTATGAATTATCACTTCATGATCGATGAAAAGTTCACGGATGACTTTATTGCCAATGCTGAAAGATACGCCCCGGGGAACAATATTTACCTAGTAACCCTCTATACTCCCAAACCCAGGTTCACGAAGTCACCACTCATCATCTACCAAAAGTCGGTTAAAAAATACTGGTTTTCCCAGATAGCACCACACTTGAACAGTACCGACCAGGTTTTTATCCATTGGCTCGACCGTCGGGTGTATGATATTGTGCTTTCATTGCCAATCGGAATCAACGTCGGTATCTTCAGCTGGATGGGTGATCTAATTGCCACGCCTACCTGTTTGTTTGAAAAAGAGATACTGAAACCTGTCAGTTATGCTTTTTTCAGAAAATATAAAAGGTACCAATTTCAAAAAGATTTGTCACATGGAGTAATTTATAATTTTCTGCTATTTGGAAGACATATCTTTCGTATTCTGAATGCACCGAGAGAATGGCGCAAAAAGAAGAAAGTGATGCAAAGGATTAATCTGTTTTTTCATTGGAATGAATTCGATTATCATTGGCTAAAAAAACGTTATCCAGGTTTTAAGGCCCTTTTTGTCTATTTTGTTTATGATGTGGGATTAGACAATAGCTTAGGCGTGCCCAGCAGTATCAAAGGAGAGAAGGATCCGTTAACTATCTGGCTTGGGAACTCTGCAACGGTTTCCAACAACCATTTCGAAGCGCTTGATGAGCTCCGTCACCTAAAAGACGAACAGATTGAGATCATTTGTCCACTAAGTTATGGGGAACTACCTGATTCCGTTTACACCAGACAGCTTATAAGAAAAGGAAAACAGATCTTCGGTAATAAGTTTATTCCGTTGCTTACATTTCTCGAGAGAGATCAATATTATGCCCTGTTTCAGAAAGTAGATGTTGTGCTGATGAATCATATTCGAAGTCAGGCAGCTGGTAATGTGTTTGCTTTTTTGAAGCTGGATAAAATTATTTTTATGGAGGAGAAAAGTACATTGTATCAGTTTCTATTCGCCAAAAATATTGATCAATTGCATGCGATGAGCGAGTTGAAAAACTATTCATTTTCAGCACTAAAGGCATTGACTGTTGCAGATCGTTCCCACACAGATATTCACAAAATCCTTGATTGGAATCTGAAAGCGGAAAATTTAAAAAAATACTTGCAATGACTTCTCAACTTGGTTTTCTTTTTTTTTCGAACAATTGTTCGATCTCTTTCAACATCTCAAATCGCATCATTTTACAAAGTACTATATAAGTAATGCCTGTAATGAAGAGATTGAAAAGGATAAACAAAAGATTGCTTTCAATCTTTAGGGTAAGAAAGTAGGATAGTGTAACAGAAGCCAGTGCTGTGATGAGATAAGGTATTGTATCACTCATAAAGTCAATTAACCGGTAGCGAATAAGCTTTTTTGAAAAAAACACAGATATAAAAAGCGTGATACATGTGTAAATGATCCAGCTCACTGCCAATGCCGTAATTCCGCGAGGAAAAAGAAATGTAATTAGAAATATCAGGATGACGCCTTTCACAATTTCCAAACCCAGGAAGTAGTTGGTATTTTCTTTGGTGATGAACAATTCATTGAATATATGGATGAAAGGGGAGAGCATTCCTGCAAGCGTGAGAATCTGAAAATAAGGTACAGCCGGCAACCATTTATCTTTGAAAAATAGGAAAAATGTAGGTTCAGCAATCACAATCATGATACATCCTATCGGAAAAGAGAGGAATGCAATCGATTTGATAATTTTACTGAATACGCGTCTTAATCGGATGGCTTCACTGTTTATCTCAGGCAAGATAAGCATAGATACTGACTTGAATGTGTTCCCGATGATGAGAAAAGGGATATCCTGGTATTTCTTTGCCTGATTAAAGAACGCCACCTGACTCATGGGATAGAAAGCAGCGATCAGGCTGGGATAGATATTATTGATTGTGGTGGTGACCGCTGATGCAAGCAACAATTTGTAGCTGAAACCGAAGAACGATTTCAAACGGGACAGGCTAAATCTTGCTTTGGGAAGCCACGCACTAGATTTAAACAAAAATGCCGATCGGCAGAATGCGTATAAAAGAGTTTGTGCCACCAATGCCCATACGCCTTTACCTGCTATAGCCATTAGAATGGCAAGTATATCCGCAATTAAAAGCGATAGCATGTTGATCCTTGCCAAACCTTTGAAGTCAGCCTTTTTTATGAGAATAGTCTGATGGATAAGACCGAAAGCATTAAAAATGATAGAGAGAAATACGATCCGGATAACCATCACAATGGGTTGCGAATGAAATACCTTTCCTAAAATAGGAGAAGCGAAAAAGAAAATGAGATAAAGAACGATGCTCAGGGAAACATTGAAATAAAAAACTGTGGAATAATCGCTCTGTTCCAGATTTTTTCTGTTGATCAACGCTCTACCAAAACCACTGTCTACAAGAATCGAGGAGAATGCAATGAAAATGGCAAGTGAACCGATTAATCCATAATCTTCGGTAGCCAGGATATTCATCATGATCAGCATACTCAGAAAGTTGAGTGCCTGCTGTCCGAATTTATCAACGAAGCTCCAGAAAAGAGAGACAGTGGTGGTATGTTTTAATGTGGAGTCGGCCATCAACGATTGCTTATTGCTGTTTATTCACGCAAAAGTACGCAACTTAATTCATATTTTTATTTTTTGCAGAAAGAGATTGACGTGTAAACGCTTTCCTGTGGGAGGTAAGAAATATTGTGGGGGAAAGTTTTTTTTCGTACGTTTGAAGCATCATGCACAATGGGACAACCTTCTCGGAAGAAATAAAGCTGCAGGCACTGGCTTTGGGGTTCGATGCCTGTGGTATTTGCCGAGCCACAAACAGTGGTGAGGAAGCTCGTTATATGGAGTGGATCAAAGATCACTGCCAGGGCAGCATGGCCTATTTGGAGCGCAACATCGATAAGCGGATCGATCCCCGACTACTGGTCGAGGGTGCCCGCTCAATCATCTCGGTGGCACTGAACTACTATCCCCCCGTGAAGCTCCCGGGAAAGGTGCCTCGCTTTGCCTATTATGCCTACGGGAAAGATTACCACGAGGTGATGCGGGAGAAGCTGGGAAGCCTGTTCGACTGGATCAAAACCCGTTTCCCGGAGGCTATGGGCAGGTGTTTTTCTGACTCGGCCCCCGTGCTCGAACGTTTCTGGGCGGCACAGGCAGGTATCGGGTTCGTGGGCAAAAACACCCTATTGATTATTCCAGGAAAGGGCTCCTACTTTTTTCTGGGTGAACTGATTCTCGACCTGGATCTGGATTATGACAGCCCAGTTTCAGAGAACTGCGGCGACTGCCGCCGTTGCCTTACCTCCTGTCCAACGGGCGCCATAGAAAGACCCTACAGGGTGAATGCCAACAAGTGCATATCCTACCAGACCATCGAAAACAAAGGAGAGATTGCTCCCAATATTGTGCCAAACCTACGGAACAATGTATATGGCTGCGACATCTGCCAGATGGTCTGTCCCTGGAACCGTGGCGCCCTGCCACATACTACACCGGAGTTCATGCCCTCTGAACAATTCCTTTCGCTCACCTTCGATAAACTGGAAGCGATGGATGAAGAGGAGTACCGGGAGACTTTTCGCCACTCTGCTGTGAAACGGGCCAAATTTGCGGGATTGAAACGGAATGTGGCTGCTATTTCCAAAACTCGCCGGAAATAGTTATTTTTGTATCAACAAATGATGGAAGATACATTCGACATACACGACAACCTCCACTTGCAGGATAGCGAGCGTGAGTATGAAAATACACTGCGACCGCTCACCTTTGGGGGGTTCAGCGGACAGGATAAGATCACGGAGAACCTGAAGATTTTTGTCAGTGCCGCCCGCATGCGAGGCGAATCGCTCGATCATGTGTTGCTGCATGGCCCCCCCGGGTTGGGAAAGACCACCCTGTCGAACATCATTGCCAACGAACTGGGAGTCGGCTTTAAAGTTACCTCCGGGCCGGTGCTCGATAAGCCGGGTGACCTGGCAGGTATACTCACTTCGCTCGATACGAACGATGTCCTCTTTATTGATGAAATTCACCGCTTGTCGCCCGTGGTGGAGGAATACCTATACAGTGCCATGGAGGATTACCGCATCGACATTCTAATCGACAAGGGACCCAGTGCCCGTTCCATTCAGATCGACCTAAACCCTTTTACCCTCGTGGGTGCTACTACTCGCAGTGGGTTGCTTACGAGCCCTTTACGTGCCCGTTTTGGAATCAACATGCACCTTGAGTATTACGACATGGATACCCTTGCGGGCATTGTCTTGCGATCGGCCGACATCCTAAAGATTTCCTGCGCTGGTGATGCAGCTCATGAGATTGCCTCCCGCAGTCGGGGTACACCCCGAGTCGCCAACGCCTTGCTGCGCCGTGTGCGTGACTTTGCTCAGGTGAAAGGGAACGGAAAAATAGACAAAGCTATCTCATCTTACGCTCTGGAAGCGTTGAACATCGACCGCTATGGACTCGATGAGATCGACAACAAGATATTGCTTACCATCATCGACAAATTTAAAGGGGGGCCAGTGGGCATCACCACCATTGCCACTGCTGTGGGAGACGACCCGGGTACCATTGAGGAGGTATATGAACCCTTCCTGATCAAGGAGGGATTCATCAAACGCACCCCCCGCGGTAGGGAGGCCACCGATCTGGCCTACCGTCATCTGGGTCGCAGAAGAGTAGAAGAGCAGGGCTCGTTGTTTTAAATGTTATGGTCGATCATTTTTTTTATGTCGTTTTTATGTCCGTAAACGACAAGGATGTCCCCTTCTTCCAGAACGGTTTTCGCATTGACAATTTCTCCAGCTTTCGGCTGCAGCTGTAGGGTATTTGCACCAATCGGGTTTTGCTGACTAATTTGCTTCAGCTTTGTCAGTACGATCACATGATATTTCTTGTTCAACTCGCTTTCCGCAATCGTTTCTCCGATAAGTTTCTGCGGTAACAGAACTTCCACGATGTAGTAATCGTTCGTTACTTCAAACAGGTTGATATAGTTCTTTATGGAAAGTTTCAAAGCCCAGCGCTCAGCTGATTCTATCTCGGGATGAATGATTTCTGTGACACCCATGGCTTCCAGCACACTCTCCTGAAGTCCAGTAATGGAACGTACCGTTATTTTCTTTACACCTCTTTTCTTTAACATGGCTGTGATCAGAAGGCTTTCGCCTTCATCCGCTCCGCCGCAAACTACAGCCATATCCGTATTTTTCAGTGGCAGATGATTTGCTGCAATCGGGTCCGTACTATCTATGCAAATCACGTCTGTACATGTATCTTTGCACGCATCCACCCGGTTCATTGATTTGTCCACACCAATCACTTCGTGTCCCATAGCGACCAATCGCTCTGCAAGTGCTGCTCCAAAATGTCCCAGTCCGATCACGATAAATTTCATGTGTTCTCTATTTAATTGATTAATATTTCTTCTGTTGGATATCTGTATTTACCGTATTTTACCTGTTTCGTCATGCTGGATAGTAAAGTGTACAAACTCACCCTACCCACAAACATCGTGACAATGATAAGCCATTTTCCTGCATTCGATAAAAATGGGGTCACATTCCGGCTTAAACCGACCGTACCATATGCCGATACAGTCTCAAAAAGTAAATCCAACGGTTCTTTACCCGATTCTATCTGGATCATTAAAAAAGTAATCGCCATGATGAATAATATGGCAAGTGTCATTTGTGCAAATGCCCTGGACACCGCCTGTTGAGGGATCTCCCGCCCTCTGTATTCAATGCGCTTTTTGCCTTTGAGTAGTGTCATGAAATTCATGAAAGCAACGGCTAAAGTACTGGTTTTTATGCCACCACCGGTTGAAGCCGGCGATGCTCCGATCCACATCAAGACAATAAACAGGAGCGCGGTAGGTACAGACAACGCAGCGGTATCGGTACTGTTAAAACCTGCTGTACGCGTGGTGACAGAACCAAAAAATGCAGCAGTCCACTTACCGAAAGGTGATGAATATCCGGTTAATACGCCCTCTTTCTCAAAAATAAAAAAACCAATCGTCCCAATAATCAGCAGAATCGCAGTAGTAATTATCACGATATGTGAATTTACACTTATCACCAACGAAGAATAACTGTATTTTTCGTGTCGAAAGACTCTTTTATAAAGTCCCTTTATGTTGTTCGTAATATATTTCCAAATATTGTGAATAATGGGAAATCCCAGTCCCCCGAATATAATCAGGAATGAAATGATCAAATGAACCGGGTAGTCAAAACGGATGCGTATGTCATACAGACTTCCCGAGAGAGTGGAAAAACCTGCATTACAGAAGCCTGATATGGCATGAAAAAGGGAAAAGAATACCCTTTCCCCAAAAGTGAAATCCTCTTTTCCCATAGTAGCAAAGATGAGGAGAAAACCCAATCCTTCAATGACGATTGTGATTAAGAGGATATTTTTCAATGAGGAAAAAACATTGTCCAGTCTCTCTTCACTGGTAATGTCCTTCACTAGCAGCTGACTTTTATAAGAGGAACCACCCTTGAAATAATAACTGAAATAGGTGGTAATGGTCATGATTCCCAACCCGCCGATCTGTATCAACAGCAAGATTATCACCTGGCCAAACAGGTTGAAAGTCAGCTCTGTATACACTACGTTCAAACCTGTGACACAAACAGCACTGGTAGAAGTGAACAAAGCATCCACATAAGAAATATTCTCATAAGTTGCCTTTGGTAATAACAAGAGAAGACTTCCCAGTACAATGATGGATAGGAAGCTTGTTGTAAACAACTGAGCAGGTCCGAACGGCCGGAGATGGATGAACGAACGCAGTGAAAAAAAACGATGTCCTGAATCCCTAAAATTTTGTTTGGACGACATTTTCTCTTTTATCTAAACATGTTTAGAAGACAATGAGAATACGGTACAAAATTATACAATTATATTGAGATATGATTGCTCGCCAGTCATATTCCAAAACTCTGTCGCTCAATTATATCAAGGATAAAACCGAGAAGCCCCACGAAGATGATCGCAGCAGTACAGAAGATCAGGCTCACCCTGTTCCAGGAATCGGTTCTGAGTGTAGGCAGTGGCTCTTCGTTCTGATCTATGAACATGGCTTTCACCACTCTCAGATAGTAATAGAGTGAAATGATGGTGTTGACCACGGCGACTATTACCAGCAGATAATATCCTTGCTGCGCGGCTGCCGAGAAAATAAAAAACTTACTCATAAAACCAGCAAAGGGAGCGACACCGGCCAATGAGAACATGGCCAGCATCATCACGAAACTGAGCTTCGGGTTTGTCTGATAGAGCCCTTTGTAGTCGGGAATGTCTATTTTGCCGGTCCGGCTCTCTATGGCGGAAATTACACCGAATGCGGCCAGGTTGGAGAAGAGATATACAAAGATGTAATAGATCACTGTGGTCATCCCCAGTGCCGACCCGCTAATGATTCCCAAAGCAATATAGCCTGCCTGTGAGATGGAGGAGAAGGCTAGGAAACGTTTGAAGTTTTGCTGCCGCAAAGCAAAGAGGTTGCCCACGATGATGGTCACTATGATGATCCAAAACAGCAACGTCTGCCATTCATGCACATAACTTCCAAACAGTTTGAAGAGCAGCGTCATCAAAACGAATGCGGCCGATCCTTTGGAGACGACTGACAAATAGGAGGTCACATTTGTGGGAGCACCCTCATATACATCGGCGGTCCACAGATGAAACGGTACAAACGATACTTTGAAAAACAACCCCGACAGAAAGAAGACAAAAGCCATGAGCTGCAGTGGATTGTGACTGATCTGGGTGGATACCTCCGAGAAGTAGAGACTGCCGGTTGTCCCGTACAGATAAGAGATGCCGAAAAGCAGGATGCCGGAAGAGAAGGCCGAGAGAAGTATAAACTTGGCTCCGCCCTCTGCCGATTTTTTGCAATGTTTGCTGAATGCTACCAGTGTGGCCAGGGGGATAGAAGCAGTTTCCAGTCCGATAAAAAACAGGAGGAAATGTCCACTTGAGATCATGAGATACATGCCTAGCAGGGTACTCAGTGTGAGGAAATAATATTCACCCCGTTGATTCTTCATCTCGTTTCCGTCGAACACATGTTTCGATTGCAGAAAAATGATCAACGTAGCCACATTCAGCACGGTTTTAATGATTGTCATCACGGGATGATATTGATACATTCCGCCGAACGATTCACCCGTGGCCATCGGAACAAGGTTCAAAAGGGTGTGCAGGGCAAAGAGAAGGATTGCCACTGGCTGAAAATATTTTTTTCCTCTCTTGCCGGCGATGATGTCAAAGAGCAGCAAGAAGAGAATGACTGTCAATAGCGAGATTTCGCTGCGCATTATCAGAAAATTATCGAAATAACTCATGAAAAAATAGTGTTGTTTGTTCTTTACTTTGCTACCTGCAGCATACTACTGAAACTATTGCTGATAATCTCAGCAATGCCAGTTGGAAAGGAACCGAGATACAGAATGCCCGCAATCAGCGTAACTACAGCCAGTCGTTCAAACCAGCGGGCATCATCAAGCTTTCCATGCTCCTCATTTTGCAGGGGACCCTGCAGAAATTTCCCAATGCTGCGCAGGATGTACACAGCGCCAATCACGATGGATGTGACGGCAGCGACTGTGAGTATACGGCGAAACAGGTCTCCATTTTCAAAGGAACCCACAAAGATGGTCATCTCTGCTACGAATCCGCTGAATCCGGGCACACCGATATTGGAGAATCCGGCAATCACGAAACTGACACCCAGGAAAGGCATAATCTTCATCAATCCTCCCATGTCGGTGATTAACCGGGTATGGGTGCGGCCATAGATCATTCCGATCAATGCAAAGAAAAGTGCGGTAATCAACCCATGGGAAAGCATCTGTAACACGGCTCCCGTGAGCGACGTCTGCGTGAGCATCAGAATGGCAAACAGCACCAGGTTGCAATGACTAACCGACGAATAGGCGTTGATATACTTCAGGTCGGTCTGACGAATGGCTGCCATGGCACCATACACCACTCCGATGGCGGTGAGGACGAGAAAGATGGGGGAGAGCTTTTCAGCCGCCTCCGGCATCAGCTGGATGGCTATCCGGAAACAGCCGTACCCGCCCAGCTTCATCAGTACACCCGCATGCAGCATGGAAACAGCTGTCGGTGCCGAAGCATGTCCGTCGGGTGACCAGGTATGAAACGGGAAAAGAGCACCCAATACACCAAATCCGAAGAAAGTGAGGGTGAAGAAGAAATATTGTTGTTCCATAGGCATCGTACGCTGTGCCAGCTCAGAGATGTGCATGCTGGTTGCCCCTGATCCGAAATAAATGCCCAGAATGCCCACCAGAAGGATCATGGAAGAACCCATCAGCATGAGGGTTAGCTTCATCGCCGCGTGCGATTTCCGGCCGCTACCCCAGACACCGATCAGCAGATACATCGGGATCAGCGCCGTCTCATAAAACAGAAACAGGGTGAACAGGTCCAGGGAGATGAAAAAGCCGAAGACTCCGGTGGCAAGGAGGCAGTACCACAGGAAAAACTCTTTGGTGAGTGGTGCTATCTTCCATGAAACGAAGGTACCGGTGAAGACAATCAGCGAAGAGAGGCAGAGCATGACCACCGACACACCGTCTACTCCCATAGCATACTGAATGTGAAGTGGTTTAAACCACGACAGTGAGGCGGTGAAGAGCATTGGATCGGTGATGCCACTGTTTCGGACAGCGATATATTGAAAAGCCAGAAAACCAGCAAGTGCTACCAGCAGCGTACTTCCGGCGACCATGATTCCCAAAATCTGCTTTCTGCTTCGTGCCACAAACAGGGCGAGGATCATTAGCAGCGGAAGGAGCACGAAGAGGGATAAAAAATTCATATCTCTATTTCTTTTTAATCATTTAAACAAACAGGATCAATGCCGTGATCAGCAAGGTCCCAAAAAGGAATACCCAGGCGTACCACTGTATTTCGCCTGACTGGAATACCCTGATTCTGATAGAGAACCAGTCGGTTGCCGTGGCAAGACCATTGATGAAACCATCCACCACATGGCGGTCGAACCAGGTAAAAGCCCGCGAGATGCCATTGAATAGGATCTTTTTGGTGATAAACAGATATACCTCGTCTACGTAAAAACGATGGCTTGCAGCCTTATGAAAACCTTTCAGGGCGGCAGGAACCACCGGTTTCTTGTCGGGATGCTGATACAGCTTCCTGGCAATGAAAATGGCCTCAAGTGCGACAACAACACTGATTACCGCCACCAGCCAGTCCATATGTATGCTGTATGGTGCACGATCGGCCGTCACAAATTGTCCGAAGGGGACGAATCCTCCCAGCAAGGTGGGTATTGCCAGAAATATCAGAGGAAATGTCATTGATTTGGGCGACTCGTGGAGAGGATGTGTATGCTGCTTCTCTTTTCCCCAAAAGATCGAAAAGTACAACCTGAACATATAGAAGGCAGTGAGTGCTGCCACAAGTGTCATCCAGATACCCAATCCTGTATTGTACTGATAGGTGGCTGAAAGAATCTCATCCTTGCTGAAAAAACCTGAAAAGGGTGGTATGCCTGCGATGGCGAGGCATGCGGTCAGGAAGGTAAGGTGGGTAATAGGCATCTGTTTGCGCAGCCCTCCCATATTCTCCATCTCATTGCTGTGAACGGCATGAATCACGGATCCTGCTCCCAGGAACAGCAGCGCCTTGAACATGGCATGGGTGAAAAGATGAAACATGGAAGCCATATACCCCAGCCCCTCATGCCCTTCTAGCTTCGATACACCCAGCGCCACCATCATAAAACCAATCTGGGAGATGGTGGAAAACGCCAGTACCCGTTTGATGTCGGTCTGCACGATGGCAATGAGTGCTGCAAACATCGATGTGAAGGCACCCACATAAGCAATTCCTTGTAGTACTTCTGGTGTGAAAAGTACATAGATGGGGAAGAGCCGCGCTACCAGGTAGACACCAGCAACTACCATGGTGGCTGCATGGATCAGTGCCGATACTGGAGTAGGACCCTCCATCGCATCGGGTAGCCAAATATGCAGGGGGAACATGGCCGACTTACCGGCGCCGCCGATAAAGATCAGTGCCATGGCCCATACCAGTGCCGAGGCCCCCAGAAACTTTGCTGAGGCAGCCTCTTGAAAAACAGCGCTGTTGCCCGATGTAAGCGTGCCAAAATCAAAGGTCTGCGTATAGTAGGAGAGTACCAGGATGCCGATCAGGAAAAACATGTCGGCAAAGCGGGTCACGATAAATGCTTTTTTGGAAGCAGCCACGGCAGCTGGTTTTGTATAATAGAACCCAATAAGCAGGTAGGAGGAGACACCCACTAGCTCCCAGAAGATGTACATCTGAAAAATATTGGTCGACAATACCAGTCCCATCATTGAGAAAGTGAAGAGGGAGAGGAAGGCGTAGTAACGCTGAAATCCC
>DHTF01000109.1:33238-45524 GCA_002411515.1 Proteiniphilum sp. UBA5267
ACCAGCATCATCACCGAAATCGGATCGAGCAGGATTCCCATATCGATATGCTGTTTGGCACCCATATTGAGCCAGGGCACATTCAACGGCACCAATGTTTGAAAAACAGCATCGACTTTTTGTGTCGTGAAGTACTCCCCTGCTGCATAAAAGGAGAGCAGTGCCACCATAAGGAGGCTCCCTGTCCCGATCATCCCCGATGTTTTGTGATTCAGTTTGTTACTGAATAGGCCCAAAAGCACGAATGTGGCCAGGGGCAGAAGTAGTAACATTAGTGTATATTCCATGTGTCTATCCTTTCATATTCTTGAGGTTATCCACATCCGCATTTCCAAAATTGCGGTATAAGTTGATGATGATGGCGATGGCTACCGCAGTCTCACAAGCCGCAATGGCAATGGTGAACAACGCAAAAAACATCCCGTCCATCTCGCCGGGAAAAAGATACCTGTTGAATACCGCAAAATTAATATCGGCGGCATTGAGTATCAGTTCCACAGCAATTAGCATCATCATTAAGTTCCTGCGGGTGAAGAAGCCGTAGATACCAGCAAAAAACATGACCAGGCTCACTAGCTGATAGGCCAGTACCGGCACTCCTGCATTATTAATCAATAATTCTCCCATATTTATAGTTTCGTCTCGTTTGGTTCATTCTTCTCTGTCTTCGTTTTTCGGGCTATCAAGATGGCACCCACGATGCAGGCAAGCAGCAGAATGCTCATCATCTCGAAGGAAAGCAGGTACTGCTGTTTCCCCGTTCCCAGCATGGCCGTGCCGATCTGTTGCATGGTCAGCTTCTCATTTTCGATAAACTGATATATCCCAATGACATTGTTCAGGATAATGTCACCACAAAGCAAGAGCCCCGCAACCGATAGCAGCAGCGATGAGCCAATTCTCCAGCCCCGTCTGACACTGACGTTTTTCCCCGGTTTGTGGGTAAGAAAGATAGCCATGATAAACAGTACCATGATTCCCCCGGCATAGACCGATATCTGCACGGCAAACAGGAAATAATAACCTAGCAGCATGTAAAGTCCGGCTGTAGCCAGTAATACAAACAGCAGGTAGGTGGCCGAACGGACGATCCGTTTGCTTGTCACTGCCATAATTGAAAAGGCTGTGATTGCAATGGCCAGCAGATAAAAAATAATTTGTTCTGTCATGCTTCTTTATTTTCTTTTTTTGCGATTGCATCGGTGGCTGTTGCAGGTGATTCCTTCTTTTTGTCGCGTAGCTTCGATCCCTCATGATTGAGACGGTGCAAAAGCTTGCTTTTGTCGAATACGGCTCCCTCAAAGTCGTTGTTGAAGACAATGGCGTTCGACGGGCAGCTAATCACGCACAGATTGCAGAAAGTGCAGCTTCCGTAATTCCAGAGGTGCTTATCCAGGATCTTCTTTTTTTTGCCATCTTCGGTTTCTATCGACGATGAAATCACCTGGATGGTGCCATTCGGGCAGTTCATCATACAAATACCGCAGGCAGTACAGGCATGTTCGTTATTTTCATCGTGGGGCATAATCAGCTCCGAACGCCAGCGGTCTGAGATGACCAGCGTTTTTCTGTTTTCCGGATATTCCATCGTGACCTTTGGGGTCAGCAGCTCCTTCCAGGTGACGATCATTCCCCCTGCGAGAGACCTCAGGGCGGTGAAGATACCTCCGATATATTTTATAAACTTCATATGTATATTAATGTAATACGCTATTGGATCAATACATTATTTACCAAATAGGGCCGGAAAAAGATCTGTCAGGGTGAATCCCGACAGGACCACCACGACCATTACCAGCAGGTTTACCAGGTTGATGGGCAGCAGGTATTTCCACTCCAGATTCAGCAGTAGGTCGATACGCAGGCGCGGAAAGGACCAGCGCACCCACAAGCTCAAAAACATCATCAAACCTGCTTTTCCGAAGAACCATGCCCAGGAGGGGATGTACCACATGGCCTGGTTGAATGATTCCCAGCCATTTATCTGCACGGGCATCCATCCTCCCAGGAAAACCGTGGTGGCTACGGCGGCCACGATGAACATGTTGAGATATTCAGACAGGTAGAAAAAGCCGAACTGCAGTCCGGAGTATTCGGTGTGATAGCCTGCGGTGAGTTCCGACTCGGCTTCGGGAAGGTCGAAGGGACCTCTGTTGGTCTCGGCATGGCCGGAGATCAGGTAAATGACAAACGCAATTATCGCTGGCAGGTGTCCGTTGAACAGGTTCCAGCAATAACGCTGACCCTCAATGATCTCAGAGAACTGCATACTCCCGCTCAGTACTACGATGGTCATCAGGGAAAATCCTGCCGAAAGCTCGTAACTGATAAACTGGGCGCCGCTGCGCATGGCGCCAATCATGGAATATTTATTGTTGCTCGACCATCCCGCCAGCAGTATGCCGATGATACCCAGTGATGATACAGCCAACAGATAGAAGACGCCGATATTAAAATCGAGCGCGTGCAGGTTCATTCCAAAGGGAAGTGCACCAAAAGCAAGAACAGACGCCACGATCACAAAAAGGGGAGCGACAAAAAATAGCAGTTTGTCTGCTTTATTTATATGGATGATCTCCTTGATCAAAATCTTGATCATGTCGGCCAGCGACTGGATGACACCATATTTTCCCAGCCTGTTAGGACCCAGGCGTGCCTGGAAGAATGCAGCCACCTTGCGCTCAATGTATATCAACGCCAGTGCAATGAGGGCATACACCACGAGGATCAGAATGCCCACCAATATGCCTTTCACCAGGACAGCCCAACCCGGAGTGAGGTTGCCCTGTAAGAAACTGTCAACTGCCGCAAGAAGTTTTGTCAACTCCAGGGGTTGTGAATATATCAGCATCGTTTTCAATCGATTTAATTTCCTTTATTTATAGTTATTATCTGTTTTTACCGGTCAATGTCGGGAATCACGAAGTCCATGGATCCAGTTATACCGATGAGGTCTGAAAGAAATGCTCCCTCGCTGATCAAGGGGATTACTGAAACAGCCGACAGGGAGGGAGAACGGAATTTTACACGGTAAGGATTTTTGTCGCCACGACCTTCTATGAATACTCCAAACTCTCCTTTTCCCGTTTCTACACTTTGAAAGAATTGTCCTGCGGGAACACGGATGATTGGCTTCACTTTGGCGCATATCTCGCCGGAGGGAATGTTGTCGATCAGCTGTTCAATGATGTGAAGCGACTCGGCAATTTCGTCGAGCCTGTTCAGATAGCGTGCATAAGAATCTCCTTCGGTGCGCACAATTTCTTTGAACTCTACGTGTTCATATAGCGCATAGGGTTTGTACTTGCGTACGTCGCACGACCATCCCGAGGCTCTTCCGGCGGGACCGGTGACACCGAAGCTGATTGCATCCTCGTGGCTCAGATGTCCGATATGCACCATGCGCCCCAGGGCAATGGCATTGTGTGAAAAGAAATTGTCGTACTCCTTCAGTCTCCCACGCATATAGTGAATGAATGCTTTTACATCTTTTTGGAAGTCTGGGTATATGTCGAACATGACCCCACCCACCACATTTTGGTTGACGATGAGCCGGCCACCACAGGTTTTGTCGAAAATATCAAGGATGTGTTCTCTTTCACGCATACCGTAAATGAACGCAGTGGTCGCTCCCAGGTCGTTACAATGTGTGGCCCAGGCGAGTAGGTGCGAGCTGATGCGTTGCAACTCATCCATGATGGTGCGGATATACTGTGCCCGCTCGGGGATCTCTATTTCTGCTGCTTTCTCAATGCACATGCAGAGAGCATGGCGATTGATGTTCGCCGAGAGGTAGTCGAGACGGTCTGTCAGATGCAGCATCTGGGGGTATGTCATGTTTTCACACAACTTCTCGATTCCGCGGTGGATATACCCGCTGTGTATATCTATTTTTTTTACGATTTCTCCGTCGAGCGATGTCCTGAAGTGCATCACTCCGTGTGTGGAGGGATGCTGGGGGCCGATGTTTACGATGTAGTCCTCCTCCTCGAAGACAGCCACACTTTCTTCAATCAGTTCACCGCCTTCTCCTTCCATGATCCGGGGTGCTATGTCTATGATTTCGCTGCTGACCACGGTCTCCCCATTTAGTTTGGGATCATGAATATAGTCTTTTCTGAAGGGAAATCCCTTCCACTGATCGTTCAACAGGAAACGACGCATGTCGGGATTGTTGATAAAACGGATGCCGAATAGGGCATATATTTCTCGCTCATTCAGATGAGCAGTCTCGTAAAGGTCGGTTACGGAATAGAGGAGCGGATTATCACGATCGGTCGTGGCGGTAATGACAACTACCTCTTGTGTGAGGTCGGCCGATGGAGAGAGCTGATAGATCGCACCCAGTTTGTCTCCCCAGTCCATTCCGGTCAGGCTGATCAGATAGTCGAAACAAAGTGTTTCATTTCTGCGAAGTGCCTCCATTATGGGGTGCAGTTGATCCGGACTCACAGTGACAGTAAGCTTTTGACGTGCTTCTATCTGTGCATCGGATGCGATTTCTTGTATGATTTGTATAATTTCCTTCATTGCCGTGTTGTAAGCTTCCCGATTATTCATTGTCAAAATCAATCTGTGGATCAATGGTCTCTCCTGTCTCAGGATGAATCAACGTTTCGGGGCGATAGTTTCTTTTGATCCTTTTGTTGCCAAAAAAACGCTCTACCTTTACCTTTCTTTGTAGCTGTAGCAGCCCGTAGAACAATGATTCAGGACGCGGAGGGCACCCCGGGATGTACACATCTACCGGTACAATCCGGTCCACACCCTGTATCACGTTGTAGGAATTCAAAAAAGGGCCTCCCGATATGGAGCAGGCACCCATGGCCACCACATATTTAGGTTCTGCCATCTGGTCATACACTCTGCGGAGCAAGGGGGCCATCTTGTTCACGATTGTGCCGGCCACAACCATCACATCGGCCTGGCGGGGACTGTTGCGGGTGACCTCCATCCCGAAGCGGGAAAGGTCGTAATGTGCAGCCGCTGCGGCCATGAACTCAATGCCACAGCAGCTTGTGGCAAAGGCTATGGGCCAGAGTGAGTTGGCCCGTCCCCAGTTAATCAACTGGTCGAGTTTGCCCACAATCACGCTGCTACCCGCTTCTTTTAATTCATCAATATAGCGTTGTAGCGTGTCGTTGTCTTTGAACTCTTCGGCCGGAAATGCTTTTATTTTGACGTCGTTGACTTCCATTCCAATACTCCTTTCTTCCATGCGTAGGCGAGGCCCAAGCTCAGAATTACAATAAACATGAGGATACTTACCAGTCCTGTTATTCCCAGGCTGCGAACAATGGTAGCCCAAGGATACAAAAAGATGATCTCCACATCGAACATCAGAAACAGGATGGCGTACAAGTAATAACCCACCCTGAACTGCATCCACGATGTACCGTGTGTGGGAAGCCCGCACTCATAGGGTTCTCCTTTCTGGAAGTTGACTGATCTGGGAGAAATCAGCAATGCTGCCCCTAGCCCTACTGCAACAAGTGTTATACCGGCAAGAAGGACGACAAGGAAAAATGAAGAATCTGTCATAAATGATGTAATGTGTCAGAAAAATTGTAACTGCAAAAACGAGTGCAAAGGTCGGATATTCTGATAAAATATACTTTTGATTGGCTACAACACCGATACGATAGAATTCTCTATTTCATACTACAACCTGATAAAATGGTCTTAATAAGGTACTACAGACCTGTTGCATTCGGATTTAATCTCCATGTTTTGAGTCAGATGTGGATGTAGTATGATCTTTTAACGCAATGGCCGCTCTTCAGGCTGTGATGTTAGATTGGAGTATTTATCAAATAAATGATCTGATGTAGTTATAGAGATCGGTAGAGGATGCGAGTTGCATTTTTTTCCGGAGTCGGCTTTTGTTGGTCTGTACCGACCGATGCTGAATAAAGGTATATTCGGCTATTTCTTTTGAGGAGAAGTTTAAAAAGATCATTGCGCAAAGCGACATTTCCGATTTCAACAATCCGGGGTGTGTCTGTAGTATCCGTTTGGTAAAATCGGAATATACTTCTGTGAATCGTTTCAGAAACAGAGGGTCGTTGTTCATGGCGAGCCCACGGAGCTCTTCGAAGTAAAGGTCAATTTTGGGCTCCGTTTCTCTTGTGACGGTCTCTTTTTTTTCTGTAAGCCGTTTTTTTTTCGATTTTCGCCATGTGTATAAAATCAATATTCCCTTGGGTATCAAAGTAAGAAATACAATTACAAGAATGAAAAAAAAGGCACCTGTCATCTCAATTTTCAACAAAGAAGAAGATGGGACAGAGATATATGTGCTTGAAAAAATCAAACAAGAAAAGACGCAAATGAGATGCATTTCGGAAGAAACTTGATGCTATTCTCTAAAAATTACTGAATATGAGTTCCAGCTTCAGGTTTCCTTCACGTTTGTCGAGCATGGCTGCGGTGGGCCACATCTGGTTTTGCAGTGCTGTGAGCACGCTGGTAGCCTGAGAGTAGTAGCTTTGTTGCGAGGTGGTGTAGGTCGCTTTTACTGGAATAAGATAGTAGACCAGATCGAAAGCAGCACCCTCATATTCCTGGTTGTAGTGGTTGATCATCGTGGAGATGTTGTTGAACTGGTAGGAATAGGTGGTTGCATCGAATTTCGACGAGATGAAGCTGGTCACATTGTCGATGAGTTTACGTTGTTCGAAGAACCCGTTCAATGAATCTTTGTTGATCAATAACAGATAGTCGGGAGGACTGATCTTCACCATCGGGTTTTCGCTTGGATCCGGCATCGCGTACACGGTGAAGTTGGCCAGGTTCAATGCCTGTGATTTAATCTTGTCGTGTACTTCAGAGAGCGGGAAAGTAATTTCTGTGTTTACGCCAGCAGGACTCTTTACGTAAGTGTGTATGTTGCTCTCGTTCAGCAATTGTTGGTTGTTGTTTTGGATGTAGTTGAGCTGGCTCACCTCCGGTGTGATTTTCAGGGTCAGTGAGTCGGTGCGGATGGTGTCCTGATTTGTAGAGGAGCCTTTTTCATCAAGATAGTGATAATGCACATAGAGCGATGTTGCATCCACGTTGACGACAGTGCTGTTGCCGAAGGTAGTGGCAAAATATAGTCCCTTGAAAAACTCACGGAAGGTATCGGTATTCACCATCTTTCCATGTCCCGGCTTCTTGTATTCATTGAGGAAGTTTTCACCCAATGCTTTGGGAAGACTCACGATGATGTCATATACGTTGTAAGTGACGGTGGAATAATCAGATGAAGTATAGGATAACGTTCTGTAGGTAGAGTTTTTGCCCGTAAATACCTGTGACCCGCGGGGTGCCGACAGATCGGCATATGCTGCAGGATCGATGTGGGTGTAATTGTCCGCTCCTTTGAGCGACTTGTTTACCTCGTAGACCGACAGTTCCATGGGTGACAGTGAGTCACCCATCATGGTGGTGTAGGAAGCAATTACGCGCACAGAGTCAATCTGCGCCCCTTCCTTAAAACCGGCACCTTCTGGGAAGTAAAATTCACCCACGTAGGAGGAGCGGATGGTGCCAAACAGGGGATCCTTATATTCACCCAATACCGGGTATTTGGTTCTGCTGTATACCGAGTCAACCTGCACTGTACGTGCCTGTAGATTGAGTGTGTCCACCCCCAGTTCCAGCCGGTCTTTGCCGGGCTGTATGGTGAATCCAACCTGATCGAGTGTGTCGTTACAGGAGAAGGTGAGCATCGCTGCAAAGATCAGAAATAACCCGTTTATTAAGGATTTGCGCTTCATTCGTTGCAAGTAGTTTGATTTAGACCCGCAAATATCCAAAAAAAAACATTCAAATGAAAGATATTAAAATGCTTTCTTCTCTTTTTTAAAGATATTTGGGTTTAGCCAAAGAAAAAAAAATTAAAAAAGGAATCATACCTGTGGATAATTGCTCAGGCTTCAATATTATCATAGAGAGCATTGATGGCCTCCGCACTTTCGTCGAAGTCGGCCTGATAGGGAAGGAACGGCACGTTCTGCTGTTCCACATACTTTGCCACTTCGGGATCAATATGAAGGCTGCCCTGCACAATACCGTCTGAGTAATCTACCGCCAGCTTCATCAGGTTCACATAATCCATAATGCCCCTGCTTTTCACCTTTTCAATCTCCTGATCGCCGATTCCTTCAAAGCGGAGCTTATCTGCTGTATGCTGGTTGAATGGCTTTTGAAATGATTCATCGAAGAGCGAATAGACTACTTTGGCATTCTTGAAACAAGGATCATCGGCATAGCCCCGCTTGATATAGAGCGGTGCCAAGGCGGTAAACCATCCGTGACAGTGAATGACATCGGGTACCCAGCGCAGTTTCTTGATGGTTTCCATCACTCCGCGCACGAAGAAAATGCTTCGTTCATCGTTGTCGTCGTATTCCACCCCGTTTTTGTCGACCAGCGTTTCACGGTTTTGAAAAAAATCTTCGTTGTCGATGAAATACACCTGCATACGCGCAGCCTGAATGGAGGCTACTTTGATGATCAACGAATGGTCAGAGTCATCGATGATGAGGTTCATCCCCGAGAGACGAATCACCTCATGCAACTGGTTACGGCGTTCGTTGATGTTGCCGTATTTGGGCATGAAAGCACGAATTTCTTTTCCTTTTTCCTGGATGGCCTGGGGCAGGAAACGTGAAGTATTCGAAATAGGGGTTTCGTCGAGATAAGGATAGATCTCCTGGGAGATATACAAAATTTTTTTCTGAGACATGAAGCTAATTATCTTAAGTTGAGTACAAAGATAATAAAAAAAATCCGGATAATTACAAAATAAAACCGCATATATTTTATAAGAATTTGATAATCAACACTAAATGGGCCTTTATGGTCCATTTTTTCCGTAAAATAATGCAAATTTTTTTCTCTATGTGGCAAATATTTTGTTGCTTTGCAGTCTAAAACAGACAAATGGAGATCATTCATACGGTATCCCACCTAGAGGCGTTGTTACAACAATTGCGCGGGGAAGGTAAAACAATTGGGCTTGTGCCCACAATGGGTGCCCTGCATGCAGGACATCTGAGGCTGGTAAAATTATGTGCTTCAGAAAACGATGTATGTGTGGTTAGCATTTTCGTGAATCCCACGCAATTTAATAACAAGGAGGACCTGCGGCGCTACCCGCGTAACCTGGAGGAGGACAGCCAATTGCTGATTCAGGCTGACGCCGATGTGTTGTTTGCCCCTTCCGTGGAGGAGATCTATCCGGAACCCGACAATCGCCTTTTTGATTTCGGTCTGCTAGACAAGGTGATGGAAGGTCGCTACCGGCCTGGCCATTTCAATGGTGTGGCCCAGGTAGTGAGTAAATTGTTAGCTTTCACCAAACCTGACAGAGCCTACTTTGGCGAGAAAGATTTTCAACAGCTGGCCATCGTACGAGCGATGGTGAAACAGCTGCAACTGCCTGTACAAATTGTCCCTGTTCCCATCGTGAGGGAGCCGGACGGGCTGGCAATGAGCAGCCGTAATCAGCTTCTTACGGAGCAGCAGAGAAGCGAGGCGGCACACATTTACCGGGTACTCAACGAAAGCAGGGCGTTGGTTGAAACCACCACGCCTGATAAATTGACCGATTGGGTCATTGACCGTGTCAACGAGGTGCCAGTATTGCAGGTGGAATATTTTGAAATTGTAGATGGCGAATCTCTGCAGCTCGTTTCTTCCTGGGATCATTCTGACAGCGTGGTAGGGTGTATTGCCGTTTTTTGTGGAGCGGTGCGTTTGATAGACAACATCAGATACAAATAATTTTATGTGGGTAGAGATATTAAAATCTAAAATACATAGGGCTACGGTCACCGATGCCAACCTCAATTACGAAGGGAGTATTACCATCGATGAGGAGCTGATTGAAGCTGCAAATATGTTTGTTCACGAGAAGGTGGCAGTGGTGAACAATAACAATGGCGAACGCTTTGAAACATACGTGATCCGCGGTGAGCGCGGAACAGGTATCATTTGCCTGAATGGAGCAGCAGCGCGTAAAGTACAGCAGGGCGATGTGATCATCATCATGAGTTACGCGGTCATGCCGCTTGAAGAGGCCAGGGTGTTCCAGCCTACGGTCATCAACCTCGATGAGAAGACCAATCGTATTAAATAACAGCCAAATAGTCAAATTTACAAACCGCCGATCGATTGCTCTATTGGGGGTTTATTGCACAATGATGTGTATTCTAGCCGGCACATTGTAAAAATAAGTACGCCTATCCTGTTGAGTCTGCTGGCGCAGAACATGATACAGGTGATCGATACCGCTTTTCTTGGACGTGTAGGAGAAGTGGAGCTGGGTGCGTCGGCCCTGGCCGGAATTATCTACATCGCCTTGTATACGCTGGGTTTTGGCTTTAGTATGGGTAGCCAGATACTGATAGGACGGCGTAACGGGGAGGCTAACTATAGCCAGATAGGCGATATCGTGATACAGGGCTCTATCTTCCTGCTTATCCCGGCCCTGCTGCTCATTCCGCTCTTGCGTTACGGCGCGGTAGCCTGGTTGCCCTCCATGTTCGAGTCTGCAGATGTGGCGGGGGCGGTCACGGAGTATCTCGAGTGGCGTGTGTTTGGTCTTGTCTTCGCATTTGTCAATGTGATGTTCCGGGCATTTTACATCGGTATCGCGCGTACGAAAGTACTTACAATCAATGCTGTGGTGATGGCGCTGGTAAATGTGGTATTCGACTATGGATTGATATTCGGGAACCTGGGTATGCCGGAGATGGGCATGGCTGGTGCTGCCATAGCCTCGGTTATCGCGGAGTTCTCCTCCACTCTTTTCTTCTTCTTTTATACCCGGAAGCGGGTTGACACGGAGAAGTATGGTTTCACAAAGATTCGTTTTCAGTGGCAGGTCATCAAAAGAATACTCGATATCTCCCTCTTCATGATGGTGCAGTATTTTTTTTCGATTGGCACCTGGATGCTTTTCTTCCTGTTCATTGAAAACTATATGGGTGAACGTTCTTTGGCAGTCACCAACATTGTGCGCAGCTTCTACACAATCTTCACCATTCCTTCCCATGCCATCGGCTCCACCACCAGCACCATGGTGAGCAACACCATCGGAGCAGGCAAAATCGAGCAGGTCACCGGCCTTATCCGACGGCTTTCGCTCATCAGCCTGGGGGTTATGACTGCGGTTGTGATCATTGTCTCCGCTTTTCCCCGTGCCATGATTCATATATACACCGACGACCCGACGCTGATCGAGGATACCGTGTTGCCCTTGTACGTACTCATCACCTCCCTGCCCCTCTTTAGCATGGGTACCGTTCTCTTTAGTGCGGTTTCCGGAACGGGTAATACCCGTACTGCCCTTCGGTTCGAAATTGTTACCCTGCTGTTTTATGTTTTCTACATGTGGCTCATCATCATTCATCTTCGGGCTTCAGTGGCGGTAGCATGGACCACTGAGCATGTGTACTGGTCGTTTCTGATCATCCTCTCTTTCATTTATCTTCGAAGTGGCAAGTGGAAAGACCGGAAGATTTAGGAATTTTGATGTATCTTTACTACCCTAAATCATACCGGCTATGCGAAGCAAAGTTGTTTTCCTGATTATGGTTCTCTGTTCCATACTTTCCATTCAGGCTCAGGAGGTTCGATGGAAGCTGGGCTTTGAGTATTTTTTCGATAACCTGGAATATAAGAAATCATCTTTTACCGATGCCCAAACCATGCACGGAATCTGGTTGCAGCCATTGGGTGGCATCACCTGGGACACTGCACACACCCTCTATGGCGGCTTGAACCTGCTCAAGATTCCCGGTACCGAAGAAGTGGTGGACAAGGCTGAGTTGGTTCTCTATTACCAGTACGAAACAGACCACGTGCTTTTCCGTGCAGGATCGTTTTCGAGCAATGAGGTTTTGCATAATTATTCCGACTTCTTCTACAGTGATTCGGTGAGTAACTTCATGCCGCTCATGCAGGGCCTTTTTTGGCAGATAGGTGGGGAGCAGAACTTTTTGAACCTCTGGTTGGATTGGACCGGTTACGCTACTCCCGAAACACGTGAAAGCTTCTTCCTGGGCTCATCGGGAAAAGTTACAAAGGGCATCTTCTTTGCCGATTTTCAATCTTACCTCTTTCATTATGCCAATACGCTGACTGCCATCCCCCAGTATGGTGTCAGTGAGCATATGCAGCTGATGGCCTCGGCCGGTATTGCATATGAATCGGAAAACAGACTGAAAGGGTTGCTCTCGGTCGGTATTCTTGCCGGAAAGGAACGCGACCGCAAGGCAGATATCAGTTACACGCC
>DHTF01000109.1:45768-55345 GCA_002411515.1 Proteiniphilum sp. UBA5267
ATGCGGTTATATCCGGAATACGGTACAGAGTTGTACTGGGGCAATCCCTTTCTGCAGGGCAACACCTACCTGCAGAGCAAGTGGTATGTGAACGTGATGGAAACGGAACGGGTCTCAGCCCGGTTAAACTGTAACCTGCATTTCTCGGAAGGGAATCTGCTTTTTGAACAAGCTCTCAACGTGTCGCTCTCCATCGATAATTTTTCCAAACTCGGGAAACGAACTGCCCGCTATCCCTGGATGCAGTTTTTCCAGTAAACAGCGTAACCAGCGCTCCACACTTCCGGTATGCAGGTTTGAAGGTAATGTTTTTATCTCTTGCCACTTTTTCCTAATTTTGTAAGCAAATGGACTCAACTCAACAAAGAATAGAATCACTGCGGCAACAGCTTCACGACTACAACTACCATTACTATGTGTTGTCACAACCCCTCATTTCAGATAGGGAATTCGACCAACTGATGCAGGAGCTGATTAAGCTGGAAGCCGAACATCCTGAATGGCATGATCCCAACTCGCCTACGCTGCGTGTGGGGAGCGACATCAACAAGAGCTTTACCCAGGTGACGCACCGTTACTCCATGCTCTCGTTGCAAAATACTTACTCCGAAGGGGAGGTGGCCGACTTTTACAATCGGGTGAAACGTTCGTTGAACGAGGAGTTCGAGATCGTTTGCGAATTGAAATACGACGGTACTTCCATCTCTTTGCACTATGAAAACGGACGGCTGAGTCGTGCCGTCACGCGGGGCGACGGGAAGAAGGGGGACGATGTGACTGCCAACGTGCGCACCATACAGAATGTGCCATTGATTCTGAAAGGAGACGACCTGCCCTCTTATGTGGAGTTGCGGGGTGAAATTGTGATGCCCTGGCGCTCCTTTGAGGCACTGAACAGGGAGAGAGAGGAGCAGGAAGAACTCCTCTTCGCCAACCCTCGCAATGCTGCATCGGGTACCTTGAAGATGCAGGACTCGCGCGTGGTAGCTTCCCGCAAGCTGGAGTCGTACATCTATCACATGCTGGGTGAAGAACTACCCACCGACAGTCATTTCCACAATATGAGCATCGCCCGTGGATGGGGATTCCATGTTTCCCGGTCGATGCAGAAGTGCCAAAGCCTCGAAGAGATCTTCGCTTTTCTGCGAAAGTGGGATGTGGAGCGAAAAACCCTTCCGGTGACCACCGACGGGGTGGTGCTGAAGGTGGACTCTCTCAGGCAACAACGCAACTTGGGGAGTACCTCCAAGTTTCCTCGCTGGGCCATCGCCTTTAAGTTCAATGCTGAGCAGGCGCTGACGCGGCTCGAGTCGGTCTCCTGGCAGGTGGGCCGCACTGGTGCCGTGACGCCGGTGGCAAACCTCGAACCGGTATTGTTGTCGGGTACTACTGTGAAAAGGGCGTCGCTCTATAACGAGGATGCCATCAATGCCCTCGACCTGCATATCGGCGACATGGTTTTTGTGGAAAAAGGAGGAGAGATTATCCCCAAGATTACCGGTGTGGACAAGGAGGCGCGCTTCCTGATCGGCGACAAGGTTACGTTTGCCCGATATTGCCCCGACTGCCGGAGCCCGTTGGTGCGCAACGAAGATGAGGCGGTGCACTATTGTCCCAACTCAGAAGGGTGTCCCCCTCAAATCAGAGGGCGCATCGAACATTTTGTTACCCGCAAGGCCATGGACATCACCATTGGACCGGAGACCATCTCCTTGCTTTACGACAAGGGGCTTGTTCACGATGCAGCCGATCTGTACAACCTGCGCTTTGAAGATCTCGTCGGTCTGGAACGATGGGCCGAGACCAGCGCCCGCAATCTGCTGGCCAGTATCGAACAATCCAAGTCGGTACCCTACGAGCGGGTACTCTTTGCCTTGGGTATTCGTTTTGTGGGGGAAACAGTCGCGCAAAAACTGGCGCACGCGTTTCCCGACATCGATGCTCTTGCTGTAGCTACAGCTGAGGAGTTGATGTTGGTGGAAGAGATTGGTGAGCGCATCGCATGCAGTGTGACGGAATACTTTCGGAATCCGAAGTTCACCGATTTTGTGGGACGTCTTCGGATGAACGGCTTGCAGTTTAAACTGAATGAGGAGATGCTTGCAGCGCAGAGCGATAAGCTGAAAGGGCTTACTTTCGTGATCAGCGGAACCTTCAACCTCCATTCACGCGATGCATATAAAGCGATGATCCAGCAGCACGGTGGCAGAAACAGCGGATCGGTATCGAAAAGCACAGACTATATTCTGGCCGGTGAAAATATGGGCCCTGCAAAGCTGGCCAAAGCCGAAAAGCTGGGTATAAAGATCATCGATGAGCAGACATTTCTGGAAATGATCGGATAGCCCTTAGGAGGATATCGAGAGAACCAATAAAACGGGTCGGTCCATATTTCATTCTTGCATGGAGAAGCTGTGTGAGCCAATATGGTATCCGTCTGCAAAAATGTCTATCTTGTAGGTCCCGGGCATCAGAAACTCCTCTATATCCCAATACATGGTTACCGGAATCTCTTCCCCGCCATATTCTACAATACGCTTCATGGAATACCTGATTTCTCCGTTTTCGTAGGGGAAGGTGTGGGATGCACTTTTGGAAAGAACGCCCCCGTCGGGTGTCATGATGCGCACAAACACCTCCCGCTCACCCGGCTCGGTGGTGATGTTACGGGCAATGGTGAAGGAAACCACAAATTGGGCGCTCCGGCTCAACTTCGTTTGATCGCGACCCCTGTCGTTCACCGCTTTAGCACCTATATTGGTGGCTACAAGCTGTGCTGCCAGAGATACTTTCTCCGAGAGTTCCTCTTTCTCCTGCGACACCTGGTTGAGTGTCTGGCTTGTCTTCCGGTATTGTTGTGTGATCTGCCTGTTCTCGGCACGCAGTTCTTCGTTGAGCCTGTTTAATGAATCGATCTGTTGAATATAGTTCCGAAGTATTTTCCGCAAGGTAGCCAACTCATCCTTCAGCCGTTTTATTTCAGCCTTATCGGTCGCTTTGGTCATACGCAACTCTTCCTGCAAGCGCAGGACCTTGGTCTTTTCATTCTCGAGCTTGAAGAGGAGAGAGTCGTTCTGCACGCTGAACTTGAATCCCTCATATTGCAAGGAAATTGCCTCATACTCATCTTCCAACTCCTGTTTGTCGACGGAGAACTGCTGTTGCATTTCATCTATCGCTGCATTTTTTGAGAGGAGAAAGCCTATCACGATAACCAATACCAACACGAGCACGCCAATGATGGCAATCAGTTGGGGTGTGCGCTCTTTAAAGTTTATTTTCATCTCACTGTAAATTTCCGATCGACGGCAAAAGTAGCAGTTTTCAGCCTAAAAGGCAATCATTGACAGCTCTTTTTGGGAAATTTAATAAAATCCTATTTTTATACCACAAATCTCCTGAAAAAGTATTATTATTGTAGAAGGTTTGGGGGTCCAACTTTTTAATTTAATCGTATGAAAACAACAACGGCTTTTTTTGCACTCATCGGCATTGTTACTTTTTTTGCCGGTTGTGGTTCTGCTCAGCAGGTGTCGCTCAGTGACCCGGCTGTAGAACGAATTGTTGGGTTGTGGGAGGTGAAGGCGATTCACAACAGCGATGAAGCGGGTTACAAGGTGATTCCTTCCGGAATGTTCAAGATGATTTTTGACGATGGCAGGTTTATGAATTTCATGTCCACCGAAAAGGGAGCCATTATCACGGTGGACGGAACATTCAGGCTGAAAGGAGATCTTTACACGGAGGAGATTGTGAATTCGTTCAATAAAAGTCAGGAAGGAAAAGACAATCCGCTTAACATCAAGATGACGCGTAAAAGTTTTATGTACCTCCGTTGGTTTCAGCCCATCGATGAATTTGGGGTTACCCAGAACAGGTGGGTAGAAGAGATCTGGCAACGTGTATCCATCGAAGATCTGGAGGTGAGCAATGTGGATCTGCGACAGGAACTTAGGCTGTTGCTCGACAATGACGAATTGATAAAGAAAATGACAGAATAGAAAATCACAAAAATGGCAACCCGGGTATGGTTGCCATTTTTTGTGATTGCAGTAGTCTGTTACAGATGCTTTAATGCATCGTCAAGGTCTGCTTTGATGTCTTCGATGTGCTCAATGCCGAGTGACACACGCAACAAATTCGGGTAAACTCCGGCAGCAAGCTGCGCTTCATCGGAGAGTTGTTGGTGTGTGGTGCTGGCGGGATGGATGATCAATGTTTTGGCATCGCCCACATTTGCCAGGTGGCTGATCATGGAGAGATTGTCGATCACCCGGGCCGTCTGAGATACATCGCCTTTCACAAAGAAAGAGAGCACTCCACCAAACCCGTCATTCTTCAGATATTTCTTTGCCAGGGTGTGATACTTGTTGTCTTCAAGCCCTGGATAGTTCACTTTCTCCACTTTGGGATGCTGCGCCAACCAGCGGGCCAGCTCCAGTGCATTGGCATTGGTTCGCTCGGCACGCAACGACAGTGTCTCCAGACCCAGCAGAAGCAGGAAGGAGTTGAACGGGCTGTTCACAGGCCCCAGGTCTCGCAATCCTTCCACGCGGCAGCGTATGGCAAAGGCAATATTTCCAAAGGGGGACTGGTCACCGAAGGCCTCCCAGAAATTAAGTCCGTGATATCCTTCCGAAGGTTCACTGAACATGGGGTATTTGCCATTTCCCCAATTGAAGTTGCCGCCGTCGATGATGACACCGCCCATGGAAGTTCCATGGCCGCCAATCCATTTTGTGGCGGAGTGTGTGACCACACTGGCACCCCATTCAATCGGGTTGAAAAGGTAGCCTCCCTGTCCGAATGTATTGTCTACAATCACTGGGATATCATGTTTGCGCGCTACCGCAGCAATCGCTTCGAAGTCGGGAATGTTGTATTCGGGGTTGCCGATGGTTTCCAGGTAGATGGCTTTTGTCTTTTCGTCTATCAGTGACGCAATACTTTCTACATCGTCGCCATCTGCAAAGCGTACCTCGATGCCCATGCGGGCAAAGGTCACCTTGAACTGATTGTATGTGCCCCCATACAGGTAGGAAGACGATACGATATTATCTCCCGCAGTGGCCAGGTTGTGTATCGCAATAAACTGAGCGGACTGACCAGAAGAGGTCGCCACGGCTCCTACGCCTCCTTCCAGAGCGGCCATGCGCTTTTCGAAAACGTCGGTAGTGGGGTTTTGCAATCGGGTGTAAATATTCCCGAACTCTTTCAGTCCAAATAAGTTGGCTCCATGTTCAGCGCTTTTAAATGTATAAGCAGTTGTTTGATAAATGGGGACAGCGCGGGAACCTGTGGTCGGGTCCGGTTCCTGTCCAGCATGAATCTGTAATGTTTCAAAATGTTTTTTTCTCATATAATCCAAAATTAATACTTTGCAAAAGTAGGATAAATAATGAGAAAATGACGCTGAATGGTGCAAACAGGTATTAAATTAACACTTATTCATTGAAGAGGCGACTCCTGGCTATCATGCATGCACCTATGATGCCGGCTTTATTTTTCAGCTTCGAGGTCACGATACTGGTGTCTTTGTTGACAAGGTTCAGTGAATATTTCTTGATAGCGCTGCGAATGGGTAGCATGATAAAACCTTCTGATTCTGCTACCTGCCCACCAATAATCACCAGCTCGGGGTTGAATATGTTGATGAGACCGGCGATGTACTTTCCCAGTTTATATCCCACTTCCTCCATAATTTCAATGCAAAGCGGATCTTCCAGATTGGTGGCTTTGATGATATCGGTAAGTGTGAGCTTGCTCATGTCTTTCACCATCTCGGTGAGGATGGTGCTCTCACCTTGGGTAGCCCGTTCAAGAATCATGCGGTGAATGGCCATACCTGACGCCTCGGTTTCGAGACATCCTTTCTTGCCGCAATGGCAAATAATTTCGTTCTCGAAGATGGGAAAATGGCCAAATTCACCCGAAAAGCCCGATGTTCCATAATAGGGTTTCCCATCGATGATGATCCCGATACCCAGTCCCCAGGAGACATTGACAAAAATCACATTCTTTTCTCCATCAACAACCCCTTTCATATATTCGCCATAGGCCATGGCACGGGTGTCGTTGTCGATTCCCACTTTGAAATTCAGCTTATTTGTAAGTGTTTCGCTAATAGGATGCTCGCTGAAATAAAAGCTGCTGTAACTGTATCCCGATTCGGGATTCACGCGTCCCGATATGTTGAGGTTGATGTTGAATATCTTTTGCTTGAGATTGCCTGTTCTATCGATAAAGTTTTGGATGTAACTGCACAGTATATCAAACGAATCGGGTGTGTTCTCGTAGGTGTAGGGAATGCCCATCTGGTTGCTGACGATGTTGCCGGTAAAATCCATCAGGGCAATGTTCAGATGATGCCGACTCATGTCAACTCCCACAAAATAGGCTGACGAAGGTTTCAAACCATATACACTGGGATGTCTTCCGCCCGGGGTGTGAATTTTCCCAAATTCATCAATCAATCCCTGATCAGTGAGTTCGACAATAAACTTGGTGACCGTGGGGACGCTCAAATCGAGCTCTTTTGCCAGTTCCGCAATTGTATCGTTTCCTGAAGTAATAAAATGCGTGATGATGTCCTTTTTAATTTGAATGTTTTTCGGACTTTTATCGCTTTTTAGGAAAAAGTTTTTTACCATGATTCTCTTAAACTTAATGAATAAAGATCGATTACCTTACAAGCAAGGTGCATCAACTGCGAAAAATCCCCAACAGGCTTTCCTTGCCAATTCACTAAGAGCCAAGGGACCTGACGATAGGTTTCATCTAAATGAACGTCAACTTATGACGCAAAGCTACGCATTTTTTTGGACAATCAAAAAAAATATGGAATTCCGCTTTTTTCATTTTTCAGCAATAATTATTCTTTTTTTTAGATAATTTCTGCATCTTTGTGTCATAAAGAAATAATCCACATTTTAATTGTTACACTGTGAAATACTTTTATCTTGTGCCCGCCGCTTCTGTAGTGGCTTTGCTTTTCGCCTTTTACTTCTATAAATGGATGATGAAAAGGAGCGAAGGAACCGAGAGAATGAAATCTATCGCCGGATACGTCCGCGAAGGTGCCATGTCGTACCTTAAACAGCAATACAAAGTAGTTATCCGGGTCTTTGTGGTGCTAGCCTTGCTCTTTGCATTGATGGCATTCTTTGGTTTGCAAAACAACTGGGTTCCCTTTGCCTTTCTTACAGGAGGTTTTTTCTCCGGATTGGCGGGCTTCTTTGGCATGAAGACCGCCACTTATGCCTCGGCAAGAACTACTCAGGCTGTACGGCATTCGCTCAACAGCGGCTTGCAGATTGCATTCCGCTCCGGCGCCGTGATGGGGCTGGTGGTGGTAGGCCTTGCACTGCTCGACATTTCGGCCTGGTACCTTATTCTCGATTTTTTTATGGAGGATGCTGATGCCGGACACAAGCTGATCATGATTACCACCACCATGTTGACCTTTGGTATGGGGGCTTCCACGCAGGCTCTCTTTGCCCGTGTGGGAGGTGGTATCTATACCAAGGCGGCCGATGTGGGGGCCGACCTGGTGGGTAAGGTGGAGGCGGGCATCCCGGAGGATGATCCCCGCAATCCCGCTACCATTGCCGATAACGTGGGCGACAATGTGGGCGATGTAGCCGGCATGGGAGCCGACCTGTATGAGTCTTACTGTGGATCCATTCTCTCCACGGCAGCATTGGGTGCTTCGGCATTTGTCCTCAACCCCTCCATGCAACAGAACGCGGTATTTGCTCCGATGATCATCGCGGCCATTGGTGTTTTTCTCTCCATTCTGGGTATCTTTCTGGTGCGCACCAACGAAAATGCTACGGTGAAACAACTGATGGATTCGCTCAACCGGGGTGTAAACGTGAGTGCGGTGTTAATCGCTATTTGCACATTCGGCATTTTATACCTGCTGGGATTCAGCAACTGGGTGGGGCTGTCCTTCTCGGTAATTGCAGGTCTGGTTGCTGGGATCATCATCGGTCAGGGGACCGAGTACTTCACCTCTCATTCCTACAAACCCACCAGAGGAATTGCCCATAGCTCCCTGACAGGGCCTGCCACGGTAATCATCTCCGGAATGGGAACGGGTTTTGTCTCTACTGTGATTCCGGTGACGACCATCGTCGCCGCCATCCTGATCTCTTATCTGGCCGCCATCGGTTTCGATGTGAACCGCATGGTTTCGGCCGAAAATCTGAGCATGGGGCTGTATGGTATCGCCATCGCGGCGGTGGGCATGCTCTCCACGCTGGGCATCACGCTGGCCACCGATGCATATGGTCCCATTGCCGACAATGCCGGAGGAAATGCCGAGATGAGCGGACTGGAGCCCGAAGTTAGAAAACGCACCGACATGCTCGATTCGTTGGGGAACACCACCGCAGCCACGGGTAAAGGATTCGCCATTGGCTCGGCGGCACTCACCGGGCTGGCTTTAATGGCCTCCTATGTGGAGGAGGTACGCATCGGAATGCTGCGTCTGGGTGACAGTGTGTTGGAGTTTGCCGATGGACATACCGTGGAGGTGGGTCGTGCCAGCTTCGTCGATTTCATGAATTACTTCGAGGTCAGCCTCATGAACCCCAAAGTGCTTGCGGGTATCTTCCTTGGATCCATGATGGCTTTTCTCTTCTGCGGACTGACCATGAATGCCGTGGGCAGGGCAGCCCAGAAAATGGTGGAGGAGGTGCGCCGTCAGTTTCGGGAGATAAAGGGCATCCTCACCGGAGAGAGCACGCCCGACTATGCACGCTGCGTCTCCATCTCTACCAAGGGTGCACAGCGGGAGATGCTGCTGCCTTCGCTCCTGGCCATCCTTGCTCCCGTGACCACCGGCCTGCTGATGGGCGTAGCCGGTGTAATGGGGCTCCTTGCCGGCGGACTGGGTGCCGGCTTCGTACTGGCCGTTTTTATGGCCAATTCAGGTGGTGCATGGGATAATGCAAAGAAGTACATCGAAGAGGGTCACCTGGGCGGCAAGGGTAGTGAAGCCCACAAGGCCACCGTGGTAGGCGATACTGTGGGAGATCCTTTTAAAGATACATCGGGACCTTCCTTGAATATCCTGATTAAGCTGATGAGTATGGTTTCCATTGTGATGGCGGGGCTGACGGTGGCGTGGAGTCTTCTATAAATTGTCTGCTTTAGTTTTTATTATTAAATTCTGAGAGGTCGGTTTCGATAACATTTTGTATATTTGACGTTCGAAAAAATCACCTGTGTCAGCAGAGTCATCAACATTCAAAATACAACCAATTATGAATTTTTTAACGAACGACAAGTTAACAATTGTAGGAGCTGCCGGTATGATCGGTTCCAACATGGCGCAGACTGCTGCCATGATGCGTTTGACCCCCAACATCTGTCTGTACGACCCTTTTGCACTCGGTCTTGAAGGTGTGGTAGAAGAAATGCGTCACTGTGGTTTTGAAGGCGTGAACTTCACCTTCTCCACCGATGTGAAGGAAGCATTTACCGGTTCAAAGTACATGATTTCCTCTGGAGGTGCCCCTCGCAAGGATGGCATGACCCGCGAAGATTTGCTGAAGGGCAATGCTGAAATTGC
>DHTF01000109.1:55428-68884 GCA_002411515.1 Proteiniphilum sp. UBA5267
GATGTGAAGGAAGCATTTACCGGTTCAAAGTACATGATTTCCTCTGGAGGTGCCCCTCGCAAGGATGGCATGACCCGCGAAGACTTGCTGAAGGGCAATGCTGAAATTGCTGCTCAGCTGGGTAAAGACATCAAATCGTATTGCCCCGACTTGCAACATCTGACCATCATCTTCAATCCGGCAGATATCACCGGACTGGTTGCATTGATCTATTCAGGCCTGAAACCTTCACAGGTAACCACACTGGCTGCACTCGACAGCACCCGCCTGCAGAGTGAGCTGGCCAAACACTTCGGTGTGGAGCAGAGCAAAGTGACCGGTGCCCGCACATACGGTGGACATGGCGAGCAGATGGCTGTTTTTGCTTCTACCGCAAAGGTAGACGGTAAACCGCTGAGTGACCTGATCGGTACCGATGCTCTCAGCAACGAAGCATGGGCCGACCTGAAGGTACGTGTAACAAAGGGTGGTGCCAACATCATCAAACTGCGCGGACGTTCTTCGTTCCAGAGTCCGTCTTACGCATCCGTAGAGATGATCCGTGCCACCATGGGAGGTGATGCTTTCCGCTGGCCTGCAGGTTGCTATGTAAACATTCCCGGATTCGAGCACATCATGATGGGTATGGAAACCACGTTGGACAAGAACGGCGTTTCGTTTGGCGAGATCAAAGGTACTGATGCCGAAATTGCCGAACTGAAGCAAAGCTATGGTCACCTGGTGAAACTGCGCGACGAAGTGATCTCCATGGGTATCATTCCCGCCGTAGATCAGTGGAGCAGCGTGAATCCCAACCTCTGATCCGTAGGTAGACTATTAAACATACATTACAAAGGGGGCTGTCTCATTATATTTGAGATAGCCTCCTTTCTTGCTACCATGCTCCTACCTAGTCTAGATGCCTCCGATGCCGCCGGCGTACTTGAACTCGCCTTTCTTGCTACCATACTCCTACCTAGTCCCTACCTTGCTCGGTATCTCTCCCTTATCCCTCCCTTATCCCTCCGTATATGTATAAGGAGATAACGACCCATTACCCTGTTATTACCCTTCCATTACCCGTACAGGACGTTGTTTCTTCCAAAACTTGCCCCCATCGATGGAAAATGTGCAAAGAGGCCATCGCAACAATTATTTTGTGACAGCCTCGTTTTGTTTTTTCTCTTCCCTTTACTTCGTGCATTCTTTTACGAAAAGTGAACCTTTTTTATTTTTTAGGAAGTAATTGGCACAATTAATTCCTATATTCGCATTTCAAAACCATACAGTCAGACATACAATCAGACATGCAAAAGCAGGCTGAGCAGCTATATTATACCATAGGCGGGCATAATCTTTTGATTGATACACCTTGCGCCGATACGACGGCCGGCTTGCTTCCTTCGTTTGCTCCATTCAGCGCAGACCTACATGGAGAGCAGGAACTGCTGCTTACCTTCTCGGGTAATACACCCATTGCTGTGCCCACCACGGAGTCGGTAGAGAGCGTCAAGATGGAGGGAATCATTTTTCATGTCTATAATGACACCGATGGCATCACCATCTCCATGAAAACCTGTGGCAGCATGCACTATCTTCATGTGGCTACCAGCCGGAGTGTGGTGACCACCGATCTCACCCTTCTGGAAAGAAAAGAAAGTATTTTTCTTTCTTTTTTCCTTCGCATTGCCTATGGAATGGCAATCGTGCGACAACAAACCATCAAGTTTCATGCTTCAGTCATCGCAAAGGACGGTAAAGCGCTTGTTTTTCTCGGAAAAAGCGGCACAGGGAAAAGTACACACAGTCGACTCTGGCAGGAGTATGTGCCGGGTAGCCTCCTGCTGAATGACGACGAACCGATTATCAGGCTGATGGAGGATGGTGCGATACGCGTTTTTGGTGCACCCTGGAGCGGTAGCACACCCTGCTACCGGAATGAGTCGGCCGAAGTGGCTGCTTTTGTGAACCTTCGCCAGCGACCCGATAATAAGCTGGTGAAACTGAGTGGGGCACATGCATTTGCCATTTTGCTTCAGCCTGTTGCACTGTTGCGTTCTGACATGGAGAGCCGTGAAACGGTTTATTCTCTGATCAGCAATATATTGGAAAAGGTGCCGGTATACCAGCTCGATAACCGGCCCGATCGTGAGGCGGTGGGTCTTTCTGAAACACTGTTGGTGTGATGAAGGAAGACAGACACAAAGTGATACCGAACGAACTGCTTTTCGATGAAGTAGCCAAGCAGATAGCCCTGGGCTATCGTGTGCAGATTCGAGCAAAAGGAAATAGCATGTTGCCCTTTATCAGAGAAGGCAAAGACTGCATCATGCTGGAAAAGGTGGGAGCATACTCCTTTCAATCGGGGAACCTGTTGCTCGTGCATTTACGGGATGGGCGTTATGTGCTGCACCGGGTAATGAAGTGTGACGAAGACCAAATCGTATTGCGGGGTGACGGTAACCTGTCTGCTGTTGAAACCTGCACCCGGGATGAGGTCATTGCTGAGGCGGTTCAGGTAATTCGCTCCGGGAAAGCAATCTGTAGAGGGAGTCTGTTGTGGAATATGTATCGTTCCATATGGCCCGGAGGTACTTTTTTTCGGAGAATCGGTCTTGCTATTTATCGTAGATTACGTTTCCGTTGAATTCATTCATACTACTTGATATACTATTTATGAGACTAAAAGAAAATTATTCCATCCGCAAGATCGGGGACGAATTTATGATGATATCCCATCATGAATCGAGCTTGGACTATACCCGGGTAATTAGCCTGAATGATTCGGCTGCCTATCTGATTGGGGAGACCGGACATCATGTGTTCACATCCGAAGAATGGGTAGCACTGCTAATAGAGAAATACGGCATCGATCGGACATTGGCTGAAATCGATGTACAGGTACTGGTAGACAAACTAATCAGGGAGAATTTGGTCGATGCGTGATCCTGCAATTGATTCGTTGTTTTTACATCTGTTGGGAGCTGCCATTTTCGACAGACCTGTCGACGTCTCACGGATTGAGACCCTGGATGCCTTGTTCTGGAAGAAGATAATCGGATTGGCACGGCGACAAAGTGTGTCAGCCCTGATAGCCGACACCATCCTGTCGCTTTCCGAAGAGATGCTCCCTCCACGTGAGCAGAGGTTTCAGTTACTCCAATTGGTGGAGAAAACCCAATTTCTGAATGGAAAGCTGTTGTCGGTGTTGCGTGATCTAACGGAAGAATATACGCAGCTCGGCATTCCTTATGTGCTTCTCAAAGGTCCCGGCAATGGGACGAATTACCCGAAACCCCTCCTGCGTAACCCGGGCGACCTTGATCTACTGCTCTACCGAAAGGGGGATTACGAAAGAACGCGTGAATGGCTTGCCGGCAAAGGAATAGACATCGTGGATGCCGATGGGATACATTACAAATTTGAAAAGGATGGCGTAAGCATTGAAAACCACCGTCGCATCACCTATTTCGATCACAAAAAGTACGATCGTCTCTTTCGGTCGGTAGAAGAGAATCTCAAGCGTGAGGAGAACTTTTACCTTTCCTCCATTGGAGATCTTACGGTGCAGCAGTTGCCGGTAGAATTGAATGCATTCTTCATTTTTCAGCATCTCTTTCGTCATTTTGTTCATAATGGCGTTGGTTTTCGCCAGTTCTGCGATTGGATTCTGTTTTTGTCCAAACACCGCCAGGAGATTGATGCAGATTCGTTTACTGCGCTGAGTAAGTCGTTCGCCCTGCTTTACCCGATGCAGGTATTTGCCCGTGCCGCCGAGAAGTACCTGGATGTTTCTCCGTCGATCTTTCCCTTTGCTACGATTACAGACGACAAGTATGCCGACAGGGTCATCGAGGATATCCTCGATAGTGGCAACTTCGGTTTTCACCGTTCCGGAAAAAAACGACCGGCTCAGAAGCTGCGTGGAATGTGGTTTTCCTATACAACCACCGTACACCGTACAAGGAAGTTTGGGGCGCTCTCACCCGAGCACTGCCAGATATTGCCTTTCACCAAGCTGATGCATCGCCTGAAAATAGGATTCAGATGAGATCTGTCATACAATTTCTGCTATACAATTCCCGAGGTTTCAAAGGGCGTATCGGAATCATTCTGCTGATTGGAATGGCAGAAGCGGCCTTTTCTTTGTTGTTTGTGTGGTTCTCCAAAACAATCATTGATATTGCCACCGGGGAACGGGTAGGAGATTTGCTGCCATATTCATTCCTCCTGGTGCTTCTGGTAATTTTGCAGATTCTGTTCCGTGCATGCGATATCAGAATGAGAAGGATGACCGAGGTGCGCCTGGCGAATTCCGTCCGTTACCGCACCTTTTCCCGGCTACTCTATACCCGTTGGCAGGATTTGGCGACGTTGCATAGCGGCGATGTACTCACCCGGATGATCAAAGATACCGATGATCTGGTCAACCTCCTGGTCACTTCGTTTCCCCTGGTCTTTGTGGCTGTCGCACAATTTTCCGGTGCTTTGGTAATTCTTTACTTGCTCGATCCCTGGCTGGCCCTCACTTTGGGTGTGGGGATGCCACTGCTTGCGTTGCTCGGAAAGTTCTACTACCGGCACATGCGCAAATATACAAAGGAAGTAAAGGAGCACGAGAGCACGATCACCTCCATGCTGGAGGAAAGCCTGCAAAATCAGGTGGTCATACGCACTTTCGAGCGACAGGAAGACGAACTGAGTCGTTTGGAACATATCCAGACGAAACTTCATCAAAGCATAGAGAACCGAACCAAGGTCTCCATTTTTGCCAATGTGGTCATGGGCATCTCCTTCAACGGGGGTTACATTACCGCTTTTTTATGGAGTGTGTATGGCCTGGCGAGACGGTCGGTAGGTTTTGGTACCGTCACCGCTTTCCTGCAACTGGTAAATAGGATTCAGCGTCCGCTCTTCGATCTGATCCGCCTGCTCCCCTCGTTTATATCTGCCAGGACTGCCATTGACCGATTGATCTACCTGACCGGTTTTTCGTTGGAAGATGCCCGTGATGGCATCCTGCTTGAGGGAGATGTAACCCTCCGGATTGACCGGGTTACCTTTGCCTATTCCCCCACATCGGAGCCGGTATTGTCCGATTTCTCCATGGAGGTGAAACCCGGTACCATGGTTGCCGTGTCCGGTGAAACAGGCGTGGGAAAAACCACCCTTTTGCGTTTGTTGCTGGGACTGGTTACTCCCACCAGCGGCAGCATGATCCTCACCGGTCCATTACAGTCGGTCGCTATTTCTGAGCGTACACGCTCCAATTTTGTGTATGTTCCGCAAGGAGGATCCCTCTTCAGTGGCACCATTCGTGAGAACCTGCTGCTGGGCGATCCCCAGGCTTCCGAGGCAGCACTTACACGGGTATTGCAGATTGCTTCGGCGGGTTTTGTCTTCACGTTGCCCGATGGTTTGGATACCCGTCTGGGTGAAGGAGGTGCGGGCCTATCGGAGGGTCAGGCACAACGCATCGCCATCGCGCGGGCATTGCTGCGCCCCGGAAGAATTCTGCTGTTCGATGAAGCCACATCTGCCATGGACCCGGAAACAGCGCGAAACCTTCTCCAGAACTTGAAAAAAGAACTTGGGAGCCGATCTGTGATTTTTATTACCCACCAGCCCGAAGTAGCTTCCTTTTGCGACCTGCAGTACCGCCTCCCGGCAGTTTCTGATCCCGGTCCTTTTTCTGCATAACCTTCTCATTAGTTCTTTTTTTAACAAAAAACATCTTTTTACGAAAAGAGTGCATCTTTTTATTTATCAGGAATTAAGATGTCTCAGATAACGTTACTTTCGCTTGTGGAAGCAATCTTTGCCAGTTTTGTGATTTTCTACGTATACATCAAAAAACAATTATGGTGGAAATCAATAAAATATTAACAAGTGAATTGAGCGAGAAGAAGGTAGAGAAGTACTGTTCTCCAGACTTTGAAGTGATGGATGTCCTTTTCGATCAGCAAATCCTTTCCGGCAGCGAAGACAGCAGCGATTTGCTCGGTTTTGATGGGGAAGAATGGTAAACAATAAAAACAAGGAGATCACAGGAACAACTTATTGCCTTAAAAATAGATGATTCATTTGGCTATTTGATTCATGTATTTGTTTTCAGTGAACGATCTATGCTCGCTCGCTCACTGTGCCCCTTACGACGATGTCGCAGTTTGGACTGCTTGGAAATCGTTGCCGGGGGCAATTTTCTTTTCCTTAAATTCTTCTTTTTAGTGGCTATTTCTGTATTCTCCAGGAGGGATTCCTTCTTTTGCTTTGAATACCTTGTAAAATACCCCGAATGTGGCAAATCCCGACATTTCCGAGATTTGCCTTAATGTAAGGTGATCATTCTGGTCATTTTGCATTGTGTTCTTGGCATATTCTATGCGGAAACCATTGACCCACTCACAAAAGTTTGATCCTGATTCATCATTCACAATGCGTGACAGATAAGTCCGGTTCGTTCCAATCTTTAACGCGATATCGGTCATGCGTAACTCAGGGTCTCTAAATAGTTCCTCCTTTTCCATTAATTCGTTTAACTGTACCTTTGAAATGCTGTCTGGTTTATACTCATTGGTGGGTTTGGTACGGGTCAGTTTCCTTTTACTGTTGTTTGCGAAATGCTCCAGATCTGCAATCGAAAAATGCTGATGGTAGCCTGCAAATCCAAGCAGAGATAGCAACAGAGCATATGTAAAACAATCTATCAACAGTGAACTTTGCTTATCAATAAAACGAGGCTCCCCAACAGCATTGATAACCAGAGAGAAAAAAGATAAGATGCAAAAAACCCATAATACCCATTTGATCCGACGCCACTCTTTGTCTTCCTTGTTGGGATGATTTTCTTTTATCGCATGAAGATATTGAATTACATGCCGGCATCCGAAATATAACGACAATACTACCTGAATTCCCAGTACGATTTTACAAACCGCCATGCGGATGACCTGCCATTGCACCAACATTGGGAAAGGTCGCTGAAATTTCCCTTCTTGAAACACTACATGGTGAATGTACATGTTTAATTCTTCGGGACGCATGGCAGAGGAAAGAAAGAAGGAAAACAAAGCCAACAGAAAGGACGGTAACAGCATCCACATCCACCTCCAGTCTACATGGGGATCATGTGTTAACAACCTGACATAATAATACAAAAGAGGAAAAACCGAAAGTGAGATGAAAATCGAAAGATGATCCATACAGGCAAACAAGGCGTACAGGCGGTTGAAATAAAGAAGACGCGTAAAGAAAGGAATGACCGATAACGATAATATTAAAGCAAGATAATAATTGGGGACGATGTTTTTTTTACTGATCAGAAGGAGCGCAGCCCAAAATTGAGATACAAAAAGTGGTAAAATAGATATGATCAAAGGAAAAAACACAACCAAAGTCTTTACAGAATGAATGTTTAACTTATTCACAAAAATAGTGTTTATTTCCCCAAAAATACGTTTTATTTGTTAAAAAGATTTTTTTTTACGAAAAGAGAATATTTTTTTATGTTTCAGGAAAAGAGAAAAGTGTAAATTTTGGTTGTTCGTAAAATACAGCAACGTCTAAAACCGACATTGTATAAAAAAAACCGACTTTGTGAGAGCCGGTTTTTTTTATACAATCCATTTACTTTTGCTGATGCGATTAACAACGCCTTTATATCCTCTTCTACCGTGGTGATGCCCAAAATACCGGCAACGGATCTCTGTTCCCCTATTCTTCTCCGCGAATCATGGTGAGCAACATTTTGAAGGGTTCCGTTGCTTTTAACGCATGGGGTACCTGTGCCGGCATGATGATACAATCTCCCTTTTTCAGATGGTGGGGAACACCCGCCAGTTGAACCTCTGCTACACCGTCCAGAATCTGCACAAAGGCATCGTAGTTGGCCGAGTGTTCGGTAAGCCCCTGATCTTTGTCGAATGAGAAAAGGGTAATGTTGCCTGCCTTGTTCTTCGTTACCTGCTTGCTGACCACACCGCCTGAGGCGTAATCGATCGAGTTCTCCAGGTCAATCACTTTTGATTTCTCGTATGTTGCCATTGTATTTACTGTGTGATATTTGTTTAAAAATAATAACCAATTTCCCTTATTTTTGTTCGTACGATAACAAACGCTGACTTCCTTCCAACTTCCGCAGATGGGTAATATCCTGTGTGACCTCCAGCACGCCGAGGTACTCTTTCTCTTTCCCACGCAGGGCATAATACGTGATCACGATGAATCGTTCCTTTTGAAATCCCGAGATCCAGAACATGGCTTTGTTCTCTTTCCCGCTCTTGAAATCTTTCAGGATTTGCTCCACCACGTGCACGCTGCCGGGTGGGTGACACATCCGCACGTCGCGGCCGATGATAGAACGGTTTCTTTCGAACACCCTGTTGGGACTGTGCGAGAAGAACCGCACTTTATCCTCTTTGTCCACGAAGGTGATGTCGATGGGCAGGTGCCTGAAGAGTGCCTCCAGCTCGTCGGTATTGAAAGCGCCGGAAGAGAGCCTGATGCCATCCGACTCCGCATATACCTGCTTTTCCACCTTCATACCCTGCGGATGCCATTCCTCTTCCGGATCATAGAGGCAGTAGCCAAACTCGGGCGTCTCCAGATAGACCCTGTACCACTCTTCCTCCGAAAGGGTATCCATGGCCATGGGTAAAAGAATCTCCTCCTCCTTCCTGATCATGCCGGCAATCATCTCAACGGCATGATCCAGTGCGGGCAGTCCGGCAGCCCGGAAAGAGTCGACCGATGAAACCGGGGAAGTAAGCACCACGCGTGCCTTATTCAGCAGCTCCCTTGTCTCGTCGTGTTTGCCCCACATCACCTTGGGAGGCCCTGTAATCAGGTGTTTTTCCAGGAAAGGAAAGAGCAGGTACTCCTTGCGTTTGTAATGTTTGTCGATATCGGAGAAGTTGTTGAAGAGGGTACGCAGCTGCATTAGGTAGCCGGGTAGTTGGGCATCGTGGATCTCTGCAAGCTTCTTTTTGATCTCTTTGAACGTCTCCATTTCTTTTTCCAGTGCCCGGTTCTCCTGTTGGAACGTGTCAACCGGGTGGCCCGCAGGGATCTCCTTGGCCCCCTGCATGTCGATGCTCCCATCGAGCACCGCCGTATGCAGGTCGCAGAAATTCAGTATCTCCTCTTCGGTGAGAGCGTTGCTGTTGATCAATTCTTGCTCTACTTCCACCACTTCGTTGTAGGGGATATTTTTCAAGGCACTGATCAGGTGCCGGCGCAGCAGGGCCGGGTTCCCTCCGTTGTGCAGTTCCAGAAGGAGGTTTCGCAATTGTTCCTTGCGTTGCATGGAATTGTTAATCAGTTCACTCATAATGACTCTTTTGTTTTAGGCGTTTACTTGTTGCTGTTATGGTTTTTATACCCCCAGCAATGTCTTCATATCTTCGTCCACGGTGGTGATGCCCGAGATGCCGAAGTTGTTCACCAGCACGTTTACCACGTTCGGTGAGAGGAATGCCGGCAGGGTGGGGCCAAGGTGAATATTTTTCACACCCAGGGAGAGCAGTGCCAGCAATACAATCACTGCCTTCTGTTCATACCATGCAATGTTGTAGGCAATGGGCAGGTCGTTCAGGTCATCCAGGCCAAAAGCCTCTTTCAATGCCAGTGCAATCTTCACCAGCGAGTAACTGTCGTTACACTGCCCTGCGTCCAGTACGCGGGGAATTCCGTTGATGTCGCCCAGCGGCAGTTTGTTGTAGCGGTACTTGGCGCAGCCGGCAGTGAGGATCACACAATCCTTGGGCATATTTTCTGCAAACTCGGTGTAGTAATTGCGTCCTTTCATCCTGCCGTCACAGCCACCCATGACGAAGAACTTGCGGATGGCCCCCGTCTTCACGGCCTCCACCACTTTGTCGGCGAGCGCAATCACCTGGTTGTGTGCAAAGCCACCCGTGATCTCACCGGTTTCTATCTCTTCCGGTGCGGCACATCGTTTGGCGTGTTCAATCAGCACCGAGAAGTCTTTGGGTTTCCCATCTTTCCGGTCGCCGATATGTTTGAAACCTTCAAATCCCGATGCTCCCGTGGTATACACCCTGTCGGTATAGGTGGATGACTTTTTGGGCGGTACAATGCAGTTGGTGGTGAACAGGATCACACCGTTGAAATGTTCAAAGTCTTCGGTCTGATGCCACCATGAACTGCCGTAGTTACCCACAAAGTGGCTGTATTTCTTGAAGGCGGGATAATAGTTTGCCGGAAGCATCTCGCTGTGGGTATATACATCCACGCCGGTACCCTCTGTTTGTTTCAGCAGCTCTTCCATGTCCTTGAGGTCGTGTCCGCTGATGAGGATGCCCGGGTTGTTGCGCACGCCCAGGTTCACCTTCGTGATCTCCGGATGTCCGTAGCTCGAGGTGTTGGCCTTGTCGAGCAGCGCCATCACTTCCACCCCATATTTGCCCGTCTCCAGTACCAGTGCTGTGAGGTCGTCTGCTGAAAGGTGGTCGTCGGTGGTAGCCACCAGTGCCCTTTGCATGAATGCATAGATGCTATCCTGCTCCTGCTTCAGGTTGTAAGCATGTTCTGCATAGGCAGCCATCCCCTTCAGTCCATAGATGGTCAGTTCACGCAGTGAGCGCACATCTTCGTTCTCACAGGCCAGAATGCCCACTTCGAGAGCTTTCTCCTCCATTTCTGCTTCGGTCTCCCCGCTCCAGTATGCACCCTCGTAGGTGATGTCGGCCACGTTTCCGCCTGCAGAGATCAAACGCTCTTTGGCGGCGCTGCGCATCTCGTATGCCATCAGGATGCGGGTGACGAACCTGCTCTTGTCGAAGTTGGCATTGGTGATCGTCATGAACAGGCTATCTGTAATAAAGCGGTTGATCTGGGGAATCTCAATTCCCAGGGTCCTCAGGCGTACCGTGTAGTGGGATATCCCTTTGCAGAGATACAGTAGCAGATCCTGCAAGTTGGCCACCTCGGCCGTTTTCCCGCAGACACCCTTTACGGTGCAACCCTCGTTTCTACTGGTTTCCTGACACTGATAACAAAACATCTTTTCCATTCTTATCTTAATTTTTTGTGTTAATTTCTGAAGAGGCAGCAAAAGTACCGCTTCCAAAAGCGGATTTCTGTAACCCTGGTTACACTCAGATGCATTTAACGTATTTTAATAGTTGTGTCAAAACGGTCCATTTTATCCCCTCCTATTTTTCATTTTTTTTAATTTTATCCTATCTTTGTGCATAAACAAAACAATGGCTGTATACGACGTAACATCCTGCCCCCTCTTCTTTCACCTCTCTCCCGATGAAAGGGAAACGATTCTCGAACGTGCCGTAAGCGAGGTGCGCAGGGTGGAAAAAGGCCATTATGTGGTGAGACAGGGTGATCCTGTCCAGCATCTTTTCCTGCTCATGGAGGGGCTTGTCCGCACCGAGATGGTGACCAAGGAAGGGAATGTGCTGGAGATTGAGTTCATTGAACCCGTAAGGCCACTGGCGCCCGCTTTTCTGGTTGCAGCCGAAAGCCGCTATCCTGTAGATGTGATTACCATGGAGGAGACCCTGTTTTACGTCATTCCCAAATCGGCATGGTTGAGGGAGATGATGCTCAACGAGACCCTGATGACCAACTTCATGCGGGTGAATTCAAACATGACTGTTTTTCTCTCCAAGAAGGTGCAGATGATGTCGATCAAAAGCCTGAAAGGCAAGCTGTCGCTCTACATCCTTGAGTGCACTGCTCCTCAGTCTCCCTCGTTCACGCTAAAAAGAACGCAGAGTCAGCTGGCCGAATATTTCGGTGTGCAGCGTCCCTCCCTTGCCCGCACCCTGGGAGAGCTGATCCGTGAGGGAACCATCCGGTTGTATAAAAGAGAACTTACCGTACTCGACCGGCGTAAGCTGGAAGAGATGGTATGAGGTGATTCAGAATAAAAGACCTATATTTGTCACAGAAAAGAAAAAAGTTACATTCTTAAATTATTATCTAAGTCATGAGTAATTCATTATCAAGAAGGAAATTTATCAAGACTGCCGCCGTAGGTGCGGTTGGTGTGGCTGTATTTCCGCAGTTTCTTGCTTCGTGCAAACAGAACAAGGCTGCCGGAAGCGGCGATGGAATCATCCGTCTCGGTTTTATCGGCCTTGGCCAGCAAGCCATGTACCTGTTGAGCGGTTACCTCGGCATTGAGGGCGTGAAGGTAGTAGCCGGGTGTGATGTGTACGGCGTGAAGAGAGAACGTTTTCTCAAGCGGGTAAATGCCCGTTACGCAGAGTTGGAAGAACCCCCTGTGGTGGAGGTGTATGAAAATTACAAGGATTTGATTGCCCGCGAAGACGTCGATGCGGTGGTAATCGCCTGCCCCGACCACTGGCATGCATTCATTGCCATGGATGCAGCTGCTGCAAAGAAAAACATCTACCTGGAGAAACCTCTCACCTTTACCATCAAGGAAGGACAGATGCTGATAAAAGCTGTACGCGACAACGGCGTGATCCTGGCCGTGGGCAGTCAGCAGCGTTCCGATGCCAACTTCCAACACGCTGTGAAGATGGTGCAGGAAGGTAAGATCGGAAAAGTGGAACGGATCAATGCCTTTGTAGGTGGACCTCCAACACCCTACGATCTGCCCGAGGAACCGCTACCTGCCGATCTGAACTGGCAAATGTGGCTCGGCCCGTCGGAGTTTGTGCATTACAACTCGCAGCTTAACCCGCCCATCTCGCTCGATCCCGAACAGAACGAACAGTTCTGGGGAGCCTGGCGCTGGTATAAGGAGCTGGGTGGCGGATTTACCACCGACTGGGGTGCACACATGTTCGACATCGCCCAGTGGGGCCTTGGAATGGACAACAGCGGTCCCGTGGAGATTATTCCTGCCGGATTTGAAGGAACCCAATATCTCACCTATAAATATGCCAATGGCACGGTGATGACCGAGGAACCATTCAACGAAAAACAAACCAAGGGCGTGAAGTTCTGGGGCGACAAAGGCTGGATAGAAGTATCGAGGGAACATTTTCTGGCATCCGACGACAGCCTGCTGCCTCCGGTTGCGGAAAAAACAGAAGGAGCTTATGAAACCAAGATTCCCCATCTGGAGAACTTTATCAATTCACTGAAAAGCAAGACCGATCCGGTGGTTCCTGTAGAGATCGGACACCGTTCCTGCACCGTTTGTACGCTGGGTAATATTGCCTACGACCTCGGCCGTCCCATCAAGTGGGATCCTGCTACCGAGACTTTTGTGGACGATGCCGAAGCCAGTGCACACCGACTGTTCAGCAAAACCTACAGCGAAGGATATACACTTTAATGAAATATCCGGTACTGAATTAAAAAAGCTGCCCGCGGGCAGCTTTTTTTTTGATTCCTATTGTTTTACCGGCTTAAGCAGAATGCCCAGCTCATCGAGCTGCTCCTGTTCCACCCGTGAAGGTGCGTCGATCATCACATCGCGCCCGGCGTTGTTCTTGGGGAAAGCGATGCAGTCGCGGATGCTGTC
>DHTF01000109.1:69098-69529 GCA_002411515.1 Proteiniphilum sp. UBA5267
TGAGGCGGCGCCCCATATTTGAAGGCATTCATCAGGAAGCCAAACTGCTCCTGCGCCCGCTCGGGAGTGAATCCCAGCACCGAGAACATCTTCTGCTGCAGCTCGCTGTTGTGGATACGGATGGAGCCGCCACCAACCTCCACGCCATTGATCACCAGGTCGTAGGCATTGGCCCGCACTGCCCCGGGATCGCTGTCCAGCAAGGGGATGTCTTCCTGCTTGGGAGAGGTGAAGGGATGGTGTTTCGCAAAGAAGCGGTTCAGCTCTTCGTCTTTCTCCAGCAGAGGGAAGTCCACCACCCAGAGGCATTTATAGTTGTTCTTGTCCCTCAGTCCGAGGCGAGATCCCATCTCAAGGCGAAGTTCGCAGAGTTGCTTCTGTGTTTTCTCTGTTTCGCCTGCCAGCATCAGGATCAGGTCGCCCGGCTTGGC
>DHTF01000124.1:0-22334 GCA_002411515.1 Proteiniphilum sp. UBA5267
CTGCCCTCCTGGTAGTCGATGACTGGGTGATTTTTCTTTTCACCGCCCACCACAGCGTAATAGTCGGCATAGACCATGCCTGCAGCTGAATCTTCCGCAATGCGGATCATCCGTTCCAGGGCAAAATAGCCAAGTTTGAGTGCCGTGGACTTCAGGTAGATGAGCGTATAGTCGCCATTCGATTTCTGAGCGATCCTACGGATTGTGGCGCTGCTGTATAGGCTGTCGATTGGGATATTTTTACATCCTCTGATCGTCTCTTTGCTCCCTTCGGGGGTAAGTAGCCAAATCTTGTCGACCGACTCAGACTGGCGCAGTTCATCGACTGTTTTTTTTGTCTGTTGCGGCTCCGTGAAGAGAATAAATGCGTCTGTTTTTTTCATATGGAAATTTATTCAAATACTTTCATGATGTTTAGGATCAATTTGTTTTGTTTTTCCTGTTCTTTCACTGCTTCAATCGGAAAGCCAAGAATACAGGTGCCATATTCTGCACCCTTGTAGAGAACCCCTGCACTCAGGTTGTTCTCCGCATACCGGAAGATGGTGAATGCGTTTTCATCGGCCGGCTCCAGTGCATCGGGATTTTCCACCATGTAGCTTTCACTGTTCAATTCGTTGTAATAACTGTAATTGCCCTGTATTGCCAGAAAAGGGGAAGGTACTGCTTTGATCTGTCCCGTAACCGCACCGTTGTTGTTTCTCCATTTGTATTTAAGTGTTTGTAGTGCCCACTCCCGGTCTTCTTTTGTGGCACGGGGGTTGTCCCACAGGTCGGTGCCGACAAAGGCTCCGCTGATGATGATGTTCCCGCCGCCGTGGCAGAAGTCGCTGATTGCCTCCTGCTGCTTTTTGTAAAATGTTTTGTATTTCGGCGGTTTCACTCCCCGGGCCACACTCCATTCACGTTGCTTGCCCAGGATCCAGTCCACCGTTTTATAATCTGTCAGGCTCACGCTGCCGTTTCCTACTGTCTCAGCCGCGGTGGAGGCAAAAGAGTATCCTGCCGCTGCAAAGGCCTGCCCGTGAATAAAGGGGTAATCGAACGTGTTGCCGGCGATGGCCGTGGTTTCGTAGTTCGCATGGCTGTCGCCGAAGCCTGCGGCATCGTCGTCCATCCAGGGGATGATGCGTCGGTATTCGTGCATCTGCCCGATAAAATGGTGATCCGCCAGATAGGGCACGCCGTTGTCCACGCTACCTGCAAAGCCGGCGATGCTGTCTTCGGAGGTGGCGAAGCTAAAGGGGGCAGAAACCCTGGTAAATCCGTTTACAATCAGTATTTCCCCTCTTTGGTTCGATCTTCGGCAGACTGAAAGTGTTTCTGAGGGGAAGCTCCGTCCCCCCTCATTGACAGCGATTACCCGAAAACTGTAGATGCTGTCTTTCTTTATGGATAACGCCAGGTTGTTTCCATTCACCACGACCCCATTGTCGAAGCCTCCTCCGTTCAAGCGGGTATATACCACGTACCGGTCGGGCATGGCTGTGGACTCTGCAGGATCGGGGGTGGGTTGCCAGGATAGATTCACTTGCGTTTCACCGCTAAAAAGAGCGGAGAACTCCTTTATCGGCAGCGGTTGCACTACATAAGGACGGTTGTACTGGGTTGCGAGAAATTTCAACATTCCCTTGTAAACGGAGCGGCTGACAGTAAAGCGGAAGGTGGGATCAAGCCCGTAGCGCATATCGGCGAAGTTCTGGTGTGATAGCAGTTCCAGCAGCATGGTCGGCACATTGGGCATGCGTGCTTCGGCATAAGAGCGGTTCCAAAGATGTCGGCGGGTCCACTCTGGTTCAAAGTCGCGGCGGATATCACTCACAATCTCTTCCATCACCAACTCAGAGAGGTCGCGGGAGGCCCACCGGGAACGTCCGTTTTCGAACCGTTCTTTGTTGTGGTGTGTCATATAAATACCGAGTGTTCCCACGATACTGTCTCCCCAGAAGGTTCCTGCATCAGTGTGGAAGGCAAAAGTCAGGTCTACCGGGATATGGAGCCCCTCCTTTTTGGGCAGCACCGGAGAACCTCCTGCCAACCAGTTCACCCAGGCACCCCGCGATGCATAGTCGTCGGTGTAGTCGTTCTTTCCCTCGGTACGGTTGTAGATGGTGTCGGGAACGCCTGCCCACTGCATCCAGTAGCGGGCTCCTTCGGTATAACGGGGGTATCCGCTGACTTGCGGTGTATAACGTATTTGTGAAACAAGGGTCTCTTTCTTTGAGGGATCATCGGAACTTTTGGTGTTCTCCGCTTCAAAGCCTCCCGGGTGAGGCATCCGGGCAATGTTACCCATTCCACCGCCAATTTTCACCGCGTCGGCGGTGACAATGCGACCATTCCGGCTACTTCTGTTGGATAGGGTGATTTGGTGGTTTGCACCCTTTTCAAAGTCGAAGTACCCTAGAAAGATCCAGGTGCCGCCTCCCATCTGCTGGTTCACCCGAAAATCTGTTTTTCCGCCGGCATGATGGACGCTGAAAAGTGCATCGTCGCTGCTATTTTTTACTGTCTGATAGGAGACATAGACCCCATAATTCCCTTTTGCCGGAATATCGAGGTGCCAGACAGCGAGGCTCTCATCGCCACGGTTTGTTGTCCGCACCTGTCTGGCTGTTCCCATCCGGAATGGATTTTCACCGTCCAGATACATATCCCGGGAATTGGCAAAACCGGCTGTGCTGGTGTTGCTCCATGCCTCCTTCCCGTTTGTTTCCCTGTATGTAGATTGGCCTCCTGGACTGTCATCGTTGTCGACAATCAATTCCGTTTTGTTGTAGTCCCTTTCCCGGGGTAGCAGTACGTTGGCACCTGCATTTTCTAGCATGGGAACCAGGAAAGGCAGCACGTAGCTCTGTGTGTAAAGATCCTCCACAGTCTGGAAGATACGGGCCCGCTGCCACTCCCACCGTCCCAGTTTCTGCTCGTAATACCATCCGTGGCTCTGCCAAAGGGCGATGTGGTTATTTTGCAATCCCTTGCTGGGAGAACCTGCCGGGGTGGAGATGTTTGTCACAAGCGGCGTCTTTATTTTGTGGGCAATGACTCTGTTTTTGTCGCGCTGTTTGTTCCGGTAGAAATTAGGTACCAGGTTACTAATCTCCTGGTCATCGGAGATGACAGACAATTGGTATTTTTTTTGTTTTGCAGGCAGATGAAACCGTACGCTGTCGTAAATGAGCTGAACGGTATGTTCCCGCATGGGGAGATAGGAGAGCGACAAGTTGGTATGAAATGCAATGCGCTTTTTCCGGTCGTTCACTGCGATACTGTCCACTGTTACCCTTCCCGGCCGCATCAATGTTTCTCGGTATATGTTTGTGAGTGATCTGCCTAGATTGTATTTCAGTGAATCCGTTTGAAGATTCTGTGAAGCTGAAGCGGAGGTAATGGCAAGCAAACAAGCGATAAAAACGGATTTCTTCATTGGATTCTCACTTTATTTTTTTTCAATATTCACAAATGTAGGGAAAATGCATGAATCTTTCAATCTCAAATTTACTACCATGTAAACAATTGCAGGAAGGTATGTTTTATTAAAAAGGGTTGTCTAAAAGTTTTACTACTATTTCGTTTTATAACTTTAAATCATTTATATGACACAAAGATAAACGAAGAACTTTTAGACAACCTTGTAAGAGCTAGATAATCAAATAATTATTTCCATCCCTGATTCTGTTCCAGTTGAGGATTCAAGGATATTTGATCCGAAGGGATGGGATACCAGTAGTGCTTCGCATTGAACTGGCGTGTTTTCTTCTTTGTTCCGTCGATATAATTACCTACTTTATCCACAACATGATTATATGGGTCGTTTACAATGTTTGCTCCCATCAATATATCAGGATGTAAAGAAGAATCCAGTTTGTCGAGTTGATGCCATCTGATGAGATCCCAGTAACGGGCCCAGTTATCAAACATTAATTCGTTGCGTCTCTCCCGTCGAACTTCCCATATCAGATCGCTTACTCCCATATTATTAGCTGGATCAGAATATCCCACATTTATGCTTAAATTGGGTATTCCTGCCCTGGTCCTCAACTTGTTAATTGAGTTATCAAGATCAGACTGAGTTATGTTACCCAACTCTGCACAAGCTTCTGCATATTGTAAGTATACTACAGATAACCAGAATATTGGAGCATGTGTAAAATTTGCGCTGGTCTGATTTCTATACATGTTATCCAAACTCTTGTTGTCATATTTATTCACTCCATATCCCGTAGAGGATGTCATTGATATTCCAGTTCCAAAACGGGTGAATCCTCGTCCCACATAGCAAAGTGCAGTGTCAATGGTTTGGCTGAGACGTTTATCGCGTACATCCAATAACCCTTTAATCGACATAACCGTATCGGGAACAACATTACCGCCTACAGTTTTGGTCCCTATTTTCATTACTGCCGCATCCGATTTGTCGAGTGTGGTGAGTGCCAAAGGCTTGCCATCAGTAAAAAGATAAGATTCAAATGCATTCTTGCTCATGCCACTTAACTGGGTCGATGAACTGATATAGGCTATCAATGAGTGATGCAACACATTTTGTTTATACGCTTTATAGAAAATCATTTCAGGGTTGGTTGCCAGATTTACCGAATTATAATTTCCCTGGTATGAACTATTAAGTGTAAAACTTCGATTCATCAGAAAAGATGCCGTATTTTTTGTTTCGTTGAGAAACTTGGTCGCACCTGCTTGATCAGGAGCCGACTGGCCATCCTCCGTTTTACGATATTTACGAAAAGTGCCTTCGAAAAGAGTAATTTCGGCTTTCATGGCATATGCGACATTTTTGTTCAATTTTGTTTTTGAAGTATTGTCGTACATGTTTTCACAGGCAAAATTCAAATCTTCTAACACATTATCCATCACCAGATCTCGACTTTGGCGGGCACCGTACAGATACCCTTCGTCGGTTATATCCAGTGATTTATCTACCCACGGGATATCTCCATATGTACGGACAAGCTGATATGAATGCCAAGCTCTCATCAAACGGCCAACGCCTTTCCAATGATTTTTAGCTTCATCACTCATATTTACTTTGTCCACATTTTCAAGCAAAATATTTGCACGTCTGATTTCAATCCAGCCATCACGCCAGTTGGTACTGCTTGCCGGTACGTTTTGAAATGTCCAGTCAGCGAAACTTCCTCCCGCCTGGTCATCAGAAAGAGTACGGAAATAAAAAAGACCTGTTCCGCCGGCATTTCCGTATCCCAGGAAATCTTGATAGAATGTATTTGCATAACCGGTTACATTACTTTCATTTGTCCAAAAGTTATCATTGGTAAATGTATCCAGTGGGCCTTTATCCAGAAAGTCATTACATGATGCCAAAGCTACGATTGTAGCAGTTATGTATATGATATTTATTTTCTTCATATTGCTATTTTTTTCAATGTGTACAACAATTTAGAATGTAAGCTGAACGCCAACTGATATTGTTCTGTACATCGGGTCTATACGTCCCCATGTTGCATTACCCAGGCTCACCCCTTCTTCTTTGTCATTTACTTCAGGATCGACAGGAGCGTTGCTCTTATTGATCAGTTCCATCAGATTATTTGCGCTAAAATAGATTCTGGCTTTTTGCATATGAATCCGTGATGCCAGATCGGCAGAAAGCGTGTAACCCAGTGTCATGTTCTTGAAACGCAGATAGGCCATATCCACAATATATTTTGACTGAGGGTAAAAGTTATGATTACCCAGTTCAAGAACAGCTATTGTACCTCTACCAGCATTACCAGGGAATAACCTTGGAAAATCGGCATTGGAATCCGGGTTTTCTTCCGTCCAGTAATTTGTCTGATTTTCATATATGGCGTCGGCTCCACGCATCATTGGCATGACAAATGCACTCTGGGTCCAAATCGAACGTTTGCCTACACCCTGGAAAAACATATCAATATCAAAGCCTCTCCATTCTCCACCCAAGCGAAAACTATATTGATAACGCGGAGTGGTATTACCGATCACTTTCAGATCGCCATAATCATCTGCTGTGCCATTCCCTCCATCAATCACGCCACTTCCATCTAAATCTTTGAACTTGATGTCTCCGGGTCCAAAAACAAATGTACCCTGTTGTAATCCGGTTTGGGATGCAATCCCAGTCTTATAGGTACCATCTGAATTGAAATCTTCTGTCGTAAAATAACGATCCGTTTCGAATCCCCAGATATCTCCGTACCTTTTACCGCTATAATTCTGGTTCAATAACTTGGTTTCATTGTCCCATTTTGTAATATCCGTGATAAAGTCTCCCACATTCGCGTTGGCATATACCTGTACATCATTGAAACGATGGCGCCAGTCAACATTTAATTCCCAGCCACGTGTGCGAAGTGTCCCTGCATTGATGAAAGGTGCCGTGGCTCCAAGTACTTGTGGCATGGTTTGACCGGGAGCTAACATATCTTTTGTGGTACGCTGATACCAATCGAACGTAAAATTCAATTCATTATTAAAGAACCCTGCGTCAGCACCAATGTCAAGTGTTTGTATTCGCTCCCATTTAAGTGTGGAAGAGACTAATTTTGGAAGATCATAGGCAACCACTTTGGTGCCGTCATCTGCAAGCCAATAGGTGTTGTTTTCGGTACGCTTAGCCAATGTTGAAAGGTACATATTATTACCTACTGCCTGATTACCAATTTCTCCATAAGATGCCCTCAGTTTAAGATTGTTAACAGATTCCTTTAGATTCTCAAAAAAAGACTCTTCACTCATTCTGTATCCGGCTGAAGCTGACTTAAAAAATACCCAACGGTCATTCACTGGAAATCTGGAAGATCCGTCATAGCGTCCGTTTAACTCCAACAACCATTTCCCGTTATAGTTATAGTTAACACGCCCGAAATAACCAGCAGTTGCCCAATGTGAATGTGCCCCATCGACATATTGAGCTCCTGTAGCCAGATCAAACTCCGGAAGATTATAGTCCAACAGGTCATCTCTCTCTGAATAGTGGTTGAAATACGTATTTCCTTCTGCATTTCCACCCAACATGAGATTCAAGTTATGGTTATTTGGCAGAGAAAATTCATAATTCCCATAAATGTTCAATGCAAAAGTTTTATCCTGATCAGACTGTTGTTCCAACCACGAACTACTGGTATATAACGTTGTATTTTCGATCGCACCACCCCAGGAGTTCCATCCACCCAAAGGAATATTAGCTGCTTTATAGGTGTAGTTATTCACGTTATAGGTGTAATCGGCATTTAATGTCAATCCTTTGGCAAGTGTTGCTTTTGCAAAAGTACCCATGCGTATAAAACTGTTGTTATCAGTCCAGTCACCTGCCTGTTTGCGATAAGCAATATCGTTGCGCATATCAATGCCCTGATATGTCCCATATGGGCCGAAAAAGCTTCCCCAGCGCCACATATACTGATAGGTCGTTCTTCGTGTCGCAGGGCCGGAAAAATCTTTGTTGCTATAATTGAACCGTGCGCCAACCTGTAACCAGTCGTTGACATCGGTTGTGAGATTCAACATGGTAGTCCATTTGTCCAATTTTTCCGGGTTGTAAGTCATGATGCCCTCGTCGTGGTTATAACCTACCGACATATAATAAGAGGTTTTTCCACTTACACCCTGCAGAGACAGATTGTGGCTCTGTGACGGTTTCCAATTACGAAACATAATATTCACAACATCCCAGTCCGCAAAATACATACCCACTCCATTATTATCCAGGATAAAGTCGCCAAGAGGTTTTGAGCTATCAGTAAGTGTATCTTTATGTCCCAATATCATTTCTCTGTAATTGCTCTTTTGGCCGTTGTGTTCATCTCTCCATTTTTCGGCATAAGGGAGCATCTCATCCAGATACATGCCAAATAGTTCGTTTGCCAAACCTGCACGTCCGTTTGCAGCAATTAATGCTTTCAATTGCGTTGGCACATCTGGATAGTCAGGCAAGATTGTGGATGTATCCCAGGCAAAATTATTGGTGTAGTTTATAGATACCCGATCTACTTGCCTGGCAGACTTCGTCGTGATAAGTATCACACCAAAAGCAGCTCTGGTACCATAAATAGATGTTGATGCGGCATCTTTCAAAACAGATATATTTTCAATATCCTGTGTATTCAATAGAGAAAGATCATCCATTGGTACACCGTCAACTACGATCAAGGGTTTACTTGTGGCATCATTGCTTAACGTTCCCAAGCCACGTATTGTAACGGAAGGTTGTGCTCCTAGCTTACCACTGTTACTGATCACAGAGAGACCAGGCACAGCACCCTGAAGTGCTTTGGAAATATCGGAATAGGGACGTGCTTCCAGGGTCTTACCCACATCTACAGTAGAAACAGCACCGGTTAAGTTGGCCTTTGTTTGTGTACCATACCCCACCACCACCAATTCTTCCAGTGCCTGTGTATCTTCTCTGAGTGTGATGTTAAAAGTTACACTTCCTGCGGTTTTTACCGTTTGACTCAGGTATCCAATGTAGGTTATCTGTATGGTCGACTCGTTCGCCACATTCAGGGAGAAATTTCCATTTATGTCGGTGATTGTACCGTTAGTTGTACCCACTTCAACAATGTTCGCACCGACAATAAACTCTCCATTTGCATCCCGCACCCTTCCAGTGATGGTTTTGTGTGTTTGCTGAACTTCTCGTGTGACAGGTGTGGCTTCTTCTTTTTTTGCACCTTCCATCGCACCCCGTTCTCTGGAAATGGTGATCTGCCGGTTTACAATGGAGTACACCAGGTCGGTATTTTTCAGCAACAAATCCATGATTTCTTCTATCGATTTGTTGGCAAATGAAACGTTTACAGTCTTTGATAAACCGGATTCGGTATTATCCATAATCAGAAACAGATAATCGCTGTTCTGTTCAATTTCTTGCAATGCTTCCCGCAACGTAACACCTTTTAACTCGGCAGTAACCGATTTCGATTGGGAGTAGGTGTTTTCTGCTGCCATTGAAAAAACACAGAGGAAAGTTATTAAAAAATAGATTTTCATGATTTTTAAAAACTTGTTGTCTTTTTTCAGGTTGATCTGTTTAAAGTTTTGCTTTTCTTGCATATCTTTGCGTTTGAATTTTAATTTGTTACCCAATAAATTAGATTCACTTCATATGGCCGGATCATGTTGCCGCATAATCCGGCTTTTTTATTTTTCTTTTTTTTCTGGTCATAGGCAATTCGTTTTTAGATTTTACATATTGATTATATTCACTGTTGTTCTGTTTTTTGTATATAAATAATCCCGTCACTGATCTTGTTATATTGCAGGAAAGTCATTTTTGAAAATGATTGCAATACGTCGTCAAAATTTTCGGAGAGGAACAATTTGCCGGAACAGGTTTGGTCCTGTAGATTCAATGTGGCCGTATAGTTGAATTCCACATTGTAATATCTTCCTATTTTTTTGAGCACCTCGGTTAGGGAATTTTTATTCAATTGCATGTAGCCATTTTTCCAGCTGATATATTCCATCACATCCACCTCTTTCCGTTGGATGTTTCCGTTGTCTACTTCTGCCATCTCGCCGGGCTTCAGCATCAATGAACCCTGATCACTTTTTATATGCACCGATCCGTCAACCAACACGACCGATTCATTTTTTTCATCGGTGTAGGATGAAACATTGAATGATGTACCATAGACAGTTATTTGAGATTTGGGCGTGTGAATAATGAAGGGCTGTCTTAGCTTTGCTACATCAATAAAAATTTCACCTTTTACCCTGATTTCCCGTGTCTGGCCGGAAAAGACGGAAGGAAAATCAAGTTCTGTGCCGGAATTTACAGATACTGCAGATCCGTCAGCAAGGATTACCGACGATCTTTTTCCGAATGGTACGATCAGCTTGTTCGTTTGATTTTTCTTCAAATCGATCTCTTTCCGGGAGAGAGAATCCTGAATCAAGGCATTTTCCTTTTGCGTGAGTTGTACGGTCGCATTGTTTTCCATGTCAACCACCTGGTTCCCGCTAATCAGTTGTATTTTCTCCTGATTCATGACCTCTCCGATAGAAGCTATTTGTTTGTCGGAAAACACGCTCCCTTTGTGGGTAGTTGTATATAATGCTGTAATCAAGGCCAATAACAAAACGGCAGCGGATAATGACATATACACCACCTTGTGTCTTTTTTTCTTTCTGTACCGGTCGATCCTATCCTGCAACTGTCGGTTTACGGAATCCTCATCGGGCTGGAAGCTGTCATGCTGTTGATGAATTTCATCGAAAATGGCAATTGCCAACTGAAATGATTCCCTGTGATGCTCATTCCGACTGATATACTTTTCCCAGAATGAGGTGAGTTCTGCTGTCGGATGGATTCTCCAGTAAACAAAAAGGTCGTCGCACAAAAAATCTTTATAATCTAAATTCAGTTTCATTCACACTCTTTTTAAAAAAGACGGAATAAACTGGCGGAAGAGACAAATTTAATATTATTTAACTAAGTATTGTGAATAAATATGTCAAAATGTAATTTGTACTGGTAGTAGATGTGTCTTTCATCTTTTTGAGCGCACGGTAGAGATTTTTTTTTACCGCATCGGCCGAAAGGTGCATGATTGCACCAATTTCCACATAGCTCAGGTTAAACTCGTAACGGTAATGGATGATTTTTCGCTGCCGCGCTGGCAGGTTTTGTAGCAAATGAGACACTTCATGTTTCAGCGCTGTCTCTTTTTCTTTGTCAATGATTTGCTCCACGATATTTTTTTCATTCTCCACAAAGATATCCAGGTAATTGATTTCCTGTATCTTGTGTTCATCGTGGTGCAGGTCGAAGAGGTGGTTTTTCAAACTTCGGATCAGATAGAACTCAATGTGTTGAATATGGGTCAGCTTCTTCTTGGAAACATAAATTTTAAAAAAGATATCTTGTATGGCATCTTTACATGTTTCTTTGTCGAAACCCAGTTTTAGAGCATAGGCGAAAAGCACCGAAAAATAGGCATGATAAAGCACGGCGAAAGATTGATCGTCACCCGCTATGAATTTTTTCCATGCTTCTCCAACCATTATTGCAGGATTATTTTTTTCTGAAAGTCAAAAATGTATAAGGATACCGATGTTTATCATCGGCCGCATGCATCTCTTTTTCCGTCAGAATCCACTCATCAAAATCTATTTCCGGAAAAAAGGTGTCGGCATCGCTGAATGTGTGATGGATGCGGGTTAAGTAGAGCAGGTCTGCCAGTTCGTATGTGGCACGGTATAGTTGTCCGCCACCAATGATGAAAACTTTTTCACCTTCCTTGCAGTGTGTAAGCGCCTCTTCTACCGACCGGACAACAATACACCCTTGATAATTATCTGCCGTATCTGATGTAATCACCACATTGATGCGGTTTGGTAATGCTCCTTTCGGCAGCGATTCATATGTTCTGCGCCCCATGATCACGGTGTGCCCCGAGGTCACCTCTTTGAAATGCTTCAGATCGTTGGAAAGATGGCAAAGCAAGTCCCCATCGCGCCCGATTCCGTTGTTTTCATCCAGTGCGACAATGAGGCAGATTTCTATGCTGTTGTTGTTCGTCATACAGCCACAATTCCTTTTATGTGGGGATGGGGATCGTAGTTCACCAGTTCGAAATCCTCGAAACGGAAACCGAAGATATCTTTTACATCGGGATTGATCTTCATCTCAGGCAACGGGCGCGGTGCACGGGAAAGCTGCAGGTTGACCTGATCGAGATGGTTCAGGTAGATGTGGGCATCGCCGAAAGTATGCACAAAGTCGCCCTCCTGCAATCCGGTCACCTGGGCCATCATTTTCAGCAGCAACGCATAGGAGGCGATGTTAAAAGGAACCCCCAGAAAAATATCGGCACTGCGTTGATAGAGTTGCAGGCTAAGCTTCCCGTCAGCTACATAAAACTGAAAAAAAGCATGACAGGGTGGGAGGTTCATGTTCGGGATGTCGGCCACATTCCATGAGCTGACAATGATGCGTCGTGAATCGGGGTTGTTTTTGAGTGTGTGGACTACCTGAGAGATCTGGTCGATGTGCCCTCCTTTGTAGTCAGGCCAGGAGCGCCATTGATAGCCATAGATAGGACCCAGGTCTCCATCATCATCGGCCCATTCATTCCAGATGCGCACGCCATTGTCGTTCAGATATTTGATATTTGTGTCGCCATTGAGGAACCAGAGCAGCTCGTAGATGATCGATTTCAGGTGGAGCTTTTTTGTGGTGAGTACCGGAAATCCGTCGCTCATCCTGTATCGGCTCTGATGCCCGAAGATGCTGATGGTACCTGTACCGGTACGGTCCTCTTTCTTCACGCCTTCGTCGAGTACCCGTTGTAATAAATCGAGATATTGTTGCATAATTTTTAATTTCGCGCGCTGTTGTCAGTATTCAGCTCTTTGGTTATAAGCCTTCAGTAATCAGACAAAAATAACAGTTTTTTTTCTCAGTACCAATGAATGTTGAAAGTAATTGGTCGTGCCATCTCATTGATTTTTTTTCTGAAAAAATGAACAATAAATTATAAAGTAAGTATATAGCAACGATTTTACCAGGTCGGAACAAAAACTTTTCTTTTTTTTTGCTGTTTTATTTTAAACGAATGAAAGTTTTATTCGTCATACCGCAAACATACAAAATTAAAAAATGCAAATATGAGAAGCAAACTGTTATTATTGGGCCTTTCAGCACTATTGGTGCTTTTTCTGGGACAAGGTTGTACAACCGATGATGTTATTTCGGATCAGGAAATACAGGACATGATTGATAATTCACTGAATGGACAATGGCAAGTGATTCCGGTAACAATCAATAGTGCCGACTGGGAGTGGTTTGAAAACGATGATGAAGCTTATTATTCCGCGACCGTGAACCTACCCGAATTAAAAGATTATATTTTCGATGAAGGTGCTGCGCTGGCGTACTATAAATTTAACAACAATTCGAAAACGGCACTGCCCTATGTGAAGACGCTAAAAGACGGTTCGGGCATACCCTACACTGAAACCTACAGTTGTGATTTTGTGTTGGGAAATCCTTCCACGGCCACATTTTATCTGGAGGCTTCCGACGCAGCGAGATCTCTTGGAAATCCTCCCTCAGCCTCATTTCAGATTATCCTGATCTACTGATCGGATAATCATCCAAGAAACAATGGCAGGGCATCTGCCACCACAAAAGAACTACCGCCGATGAAGATGAGATCATTTTCACCGGCGTTTTCTTTGGCCGCCTGAATGGCTTCCGCCACGGTTGGGTATGTGGAACCTTTCAGACCGTGAGCTTCAGCTTGCTCTTGTAGCCTCCTTTCATCCAGTGCACGCTCAACCGAGGCCCTGGTAAAGTAATAGCGGCCTTTCTTTGGCATCAACGCAAGTACGGCATCCACATCTTTGTCGTTGGCCATCCCGAAAACAAGATGTAACCGGTCACAATCTTCCAAAAGTAACTGCTCAGCAATATAGCGTAATCCGTGCGCATTGTGCGCAATGTCGCAGATAATCTTCGGTGATGACTGCAACTGCTGCCATCGTCCCATTAAGCCGGTGAGGGCGGTCACCCCATTGAATCCATTGTAGACGGCTTCCCTCGGTATGGTGTAGCCTGTTTCAAGGAGCACTTCCACCGCAGTTAAAACCGTTCGGGCATTTTTGTCCTGTGCCGGTCCCTTCAGATCCCCTGGAAAGCTGGGGTAATTGTCCGCCTGAAACCGCCATCCATTTCCTGTCCTTTCAGCAGCAAAGTTGTTCATGTAACGTTCTGCAAAGACAAGAGGGGCCTCAACCGACTTTGCTTTGTCGATAAAGACCTGTGCGACTTCGGTACTGCCGATCTCACCGATTACCACCGGTGTATGGGGCTTGATGATTCCCGCTTTTTCGAAAGCAATCTTTGGGAGAGTATTGCCGAGAAACTTCATGTGATCGTAACCGATGTTGGTGATGACACTCAGATCGGGAGAGATGATGTTGGTGCTGTCGAGGCGGCCTCCCAGGCCGACTTCAATCACCGCTATGTCGACTTCCTGTGCCGCAAACCAGAGAAATGCCATCTCCATGGTCAGTTCAAAAAAAGAGGGCATCACCGGTTCAAACTGATCTTTGTATTTTTCCACGAAATCAATCACATACTGTTTGTCTATCATGGCGCCGTTAACCCTGATCCGTTCACGAAAGTCGATGAGATGGGGCGAGGTATAGAGGCCCACGCGGTACCCCGATTCCTGTAGAATGGCCGCCAGCAGGTGTGAGGTGGATCCCTTTCCGTTGGTTCCCCCCACGTGAATGGTTTTGTAACGACGATGGGGATGGTCAAAGATGTCATCCAGTGCCAGACTGTTGTCGAGTCCTTCCTTGTAAGCAAGATGCCCGATACGCTGGTATTCGGGCATCTGCTGATAGAGGTATCTGATTGTTTCTTCGTAATTCATAAATCAATATGTCAATATGCCGATGGGTTGATGTGCTGATTGCGGTGGCAAGAGGCAACAGGAAAGTAGTGAAGTGAAATATGTACAATGAGGGTGCTACCACACAGGATACACCCTCACTATACGCATTATTTTGTGCTGGATCAATTTTTCAGCGGCAACACCGAGTACTGCCGGGAATAACGCAGATGCTGATCCACGTAATTCTCATCGTACGAGATGGTCACGTTGCTTACCTTCCCATTTTCGTCCGTCTCCAGCTTGTAAACAGGGTTTACAAATCCTTTATAGGGTGCAATGTTCAGCGCTTCGTAGCGCGACAGCACTTCAGCATGCAGCGTACGATCTACTTTTACCCCATAGGTTTCAATCAGATTCTTTCCTGCCTCGAAATCACCTTCCGACTTGATGCGCTGCACCTCTGCAAGCAACTGTCCAAAAAGGGCACGCAACTTGTCGTAATCGTTGATGACCACAAAGGTCTTGTCATCTCTTTTTTCCAGTGTTACCACGTTGTCGGCTTTACCTTTTTCGATGACCCAGTTCGATATGGTGGCCCGGTTGCGCATATGGGCCTGTTCGATCTGTTTACCCGGTTGAATGCGGGTAAGCTGTGTCATGGCACCATTCATGATGTAGGAATAGTACTCTGCTTTGTAGGCTTCGCCATCGGGCAGCAGCCCCAGCTCCACCAATTTCGGGTCGGCCAGGTAATAGAGCGCGAACAGATCGGCACGGGTTTCCTCCAGCGGAGAGGCATAAGCCTGTAGTACATCGGTACTTACCCCCGGGAGCAGCTTGCCCGATCCGTGTCCCAGACATTCATGCAGGTCGGTATGCAAATTGTCGGTGAGCGTGCCATATTTACTGGTCAGCTCCCGCTCTGCATCACTCTGCATAAACTCTTCCTTGAAGCCATTTCCTTCGGCTGCCTTGTCGTAGGCGAAGGTGATGTTGTCGATGGTAACCGATTTGGAACCGTGATCACGGCGAATCCAGTCGGCATTCGGTAAATTGATTCCGATGGGTGTTGAAGGATAGGTGTCTCCAGCCAGAATGGCCGCAGTGATCACTTTGGCCGATATGCCTTTCACCTCTTCCTTCTTGAATCGATTGTCGATGGGTGAGTTGTCTTCAAACCATTGTGCATTTTCACTGATGATGCGGGTACGTTCAGAGGCTTCGATGCTTTTGAAGTTGACCATCGACTCCCAGGTTGCCTTCAGCCCCATCGGATCGGTATAGGTTTCAATGAACCCGTTGATGAAATCCACCTGCGACACGGTGTCGGTTACCCACTTCACCGAATAATCGTCGAATGCCTTCAGGTCGCCCGTTTTATAATAGGCGATAAGGCTCTGAATGGTTTGCTTCTGTTGATCATTTTCGGCCACGGTAGCTGCCTTCTCCAACCATCCGATGATGCGCTCAATGGCTTTGTCATACATGCCGCCCAGTTTCCATACCTGTTCGGTCATCACACCATTTACTTTTGTCACCTTGCTGTTCAGTCCGTATGATACCGGGGTATTGTCGTTTGGGACTTTCATTGCATTGTAAAAGTCTTCCACTTCTTTTTGGGTCACACCCTCGTAAAAGTTCACAGCCGAGGTGGTTACGATGTCGGTTCCAGGTGTCTGGCTCATCCTTTTGGGCATTACGGCTGGGTCGAACATCACCGGAACAATTTCCTTCAGGGTCTCATCGGCGGCCATGCCATCGCGGAATGGCATCCTTCCCGGGTCCACACTTTTCACGATCTTCACAAACCAGTCTTGTGGAAATTGCGGAATAATCTTGTCTTCCGAATAGTGATGATGAATGCCGTTGGCCATCCAGATCTGCTTCAGGTATGTTTCGAAGTTTACCCACTCCGGTGACGATTTATCTCCCATATAATTTTCATAGACTCCTTCACACACCCGGCGGATGGTGAGATTGTAACGGTTATTCTGATCCCAGAGGATGTCGCGTCCTTCGAGCGCTGCCTGAGACAGGTAATAAATCAGTTCCTTTTGCTGCAGCGACAGGCTGTTGAAGCCTGGTACAGGGTAACGCAGTATTTCAATATCGGCAAAACGGTCTACCTTATATTGAAAAGTAGAATCGATGCCGTCGTTTTCGGGTGCGGGTGTGTCTGCCTTTTTGCCTTCATTGCAGGCTGCCAGCAGAAAGAGGGTCGTGAGCATAAATAGTATTCGTTTCATTTCTTTGGTCAGTTTGTTTTGTAAGTATAGGTTACCGATGCCAGCTCTTCGTTTGCCTTCGTGATCTTCTTTTTTAAACTTTCTTTGTAGGAAGCAAGCTTCTGCCGGGCCGTCTCATCGCCGGTAGCAATCATCTGCAGGGCAAGAATGGCCGCATTCAATGCGCCGTTTATGCCCACCGTGGCGACCGGTATTCCCGGAGGCATCTGCACAATGGCGAGCAATGCATCCATCCCGTCAAGCGACGCGTTGATGGGCACGCCAATGACAGGGAGGGTGGTCATGGAAGCAATCACCCCAGGTAAGTGTGCGGCCATGCCGGCTGCGGCAATGATTACTTTGATTCCCTTTTCTGCGGCTCCCTTGGCAAACTTCTCCACCTCCTCGGGTGTGCGGTGTGCCGAGAGGGCATTCATCTCAAAGGGCACCTCCATTTCATTGAGAAACTGTGCTGCCTTTTCCATTATGGGCAGGTCGGACGTGCTGCCCATGATTATACTTACGAGTGGGTTCATCTTTTTTATTTTTAAACTATCATAACTACGTGCCAAAAACGAGACCGCTACTGTCAGATAGTCTCGTTGGCACATTGGCACATCGGCACATTCTCTTTACTTTCCAACAAATGCTTTGTACGCGTCTGCCGACATCAGGCCGGACAACTCTTCGGCATTTTTCACTGTGATTTTAATGATCCATCCTTCACCAAAGGGGTCTTTGTTTACCAGCTCGGGTGCATCGTCGAGTTTTGGATTTATTTCCAGTACTTCTCCCCCGACCGGCATCAACAGATCGGATACTGTTTTTACGGCCTCTATGCTGCCGAAAACTTCACCCTGCTCAAGTGCGTCGCCTTGTGTGGTTATATCCACAAACACAATTTCACCCAGTTCGTCCTGTGCAAAATCTGTAATGCCCACATACGCCTCACTGCCTTCCACTCTCACCCATTCATGATCGGTAGAGTACTTCACATTTTCTGGAAAATTCATCATGATTATCGTTTTATAAAAATTATATATATCGGGATAAATGTACAAAATAATTCTCAATTGTCAAAGCGGAAAACAGGTCTGTTTACGTTCGTGCGCCAACCCACACAAACATAAATGAAACAAGAAAACCAAGCAGAAAACCGGCAATTACCTGAGACAGGGTGTGTCGCTTGAGTATAAGCCGCGAGGTGCCTACCAACCCGGCGATGATGAACAATCCCATGAACATGTAATAGGGGTTTGACCGTTCCACGTAAAAACTTACTGCCATCGCACCACCAATGAGACCTCCTATGCCAAACATGTGTGCACTGATCTTCCACAAGAGGGTGATGAAAATGGCAATGACCATGATTGCCACGGAGGCGGCCATGATCATCATAAACCATCGCGGCATATGCATCCTATAATAAAAAACGATCATGGCCGAGTATGACAGCAGCGTGATCAAGTAGGGATAGAATCGCTCGCGGCGTACTTTTAACGACAAATCGGATATGATTCCCATGCGAAAGAGCAAAAAAATGAGAATCGCGGGAATAGCAAAAGAAAAAAGAATCACTGGTGAAACAATCTGCCAGAACTGATGACTGTAGATTACACCAAAATAGGTGTACACAAACAGGAGCATGATCCCGTAGGTAGGCATCAACAAAGGCTGAAAGACGGTAGAAATAACATGTGAGATCGACTTCATCCTGATGGGTTGCTTTCAATGAAATAGCAAAGTTATAGTTTTTTTCTCAAACGCGACACAGGAATGAACAATTGCTCCCGATATTTCGCTACCGTGCGACGTGCAATCACATAGCCCTTTTCGTTGAGTATTCGGGTGAGGTGATCGTCGGTCAGAGGCTTTGACGGATCTTCATTGTCGATACTCTCTTTGAGTATTTTCTTTACTTCCCGCGAAGAGATGTCTTCCCCCTCGTGGGTTTGCATCGCTTCCGAGAAGAAATATTTGAGCGGATAAACAGCTGTGTTTGTCTGCACGTACTTGCTGTTGCTTACGCGCGATATGGTGGAAATGTCGAAGCCGGTTCTTTCTGCTACATCCTTTAGTATCATCGGCTTGAGCTGGGTCTCATCTTCTGTGAGAAAAAAGTCATACTGCAGTGCCACGATGGCTTCCATGGTACGCTGTAACGTGTACTGCCGCTGTTTCACCGCGTCGATGAACCACTTGGCAGCATCTACCTTTTGTTTCATGAAAAGCATGGCTTGCTTGTCATCGGCCGACATGCTCGTTTTGTTGTCGACGTAACCCTTGAGCATCTCCGAAAAATTGCGGTTCACCTTCAGACTGGGGATGTTGCTGTTGTTTTGGTGAAAAGAAACGATGCCGTTCTCCGACTCCACGATGAAATCGGGGGTGATGTTGTTCATGGCCGTCTGTAGGGTACCCCCCAGGCTGTTGCCAGGCTTCGGATTGAGGGAGATGATCTCGTGAATGGCATCGCGCAGATCCTCCTCTGTGAAACCCACCTGCCGCATGATCTTGTCGTAGTGCTTTCGCGAAAACTCTTCAAAGTAATCCGACAGGATAATCTTGGCATGTCGCACGGACGGTGTGGATTCATAACGATTGAGCTGCAGCAGAAGGCACTCCTGCAGGTCGCGGGCACAGATGCCGGGGGGATCCAGATCCTGTAGCTCGTACAACACATCTTCCAGTTGAAGGGGGGTAGCTTCGATTCTCTGCTGAAAAAGAAGGTCATCGGAAATAGATTGCAGATCGCGCTGCAGATAACCATTTTCATCGAGATTGCCGATGATATATTCCGCGATCATCTGTTTGCGTTCATCCAGGTTCAAAAGCCCGATCTGTTCCCTCAGGTAGTCGTTCAACGACTTGTCATCGTAATAATTGATCTCAATAAAGTTTTGTTCGCTTTTTTGATTCAATCCGTTGAGGCGGTAGTCGGGGATGTCATCTTCTGAAAAATAATCGCCCAGAATGATTTCTTCCTGTGAGAGATCGTTTTCGCCCGTTTCGGCAGGGTCATTCTCCGGATCTTCCGATAGTTCATTGTCTCCGGTTTCCAGCGCCGGATTTTCTTCCACCTCCTGTTTAATGCGGTCTTCCACCTCCACCGTGTTCAACTCCACCAGCTTAATCACCTGCATCTGCAGGGGAGAAAGCCTTTGTGTTTGTTTCAATGCCTGTTGCTGCCTTAGCGCCATAGAAGTTTTAGTATACTGGTTAGATACACAAAGATACGAATTTCTCTTATTCAAAAGAACAGTCATCATCTCCTGCCTGGTAGGTGAGTGGTGCAAGTTCTGATCAAAGATCTCCAGATAGGCAGGATCGACAGATACAACCATAAAACAAATCAACAGTGAATAGGTTCAGGATAATTTTCGTGTTTCTTTTTAAAACTTTTTATTACCTTTGAAACGTCAACAATGCATAAAACGGAGGTTATAATGATATTCAAATTTTTAATTCTATCGGATGAGGCGGAAAGGTTCAAAAGAGAAATTAAAATAGATGCCGATCAAACTTTCCTGGATTTCTATCACGCACTGATCGAGTGCACGGGATTCAGTGAAAAGGAGATGGCTTCTTTTTTCCTTTGCGACGACAAATGGCGAAAGAAGGAGGAGATTACCTTGGTGGAGATGGACACCTATTCCGACGAGGACTCTCTAACCATGGATGGCTGTGTTCTGAGCGATTATCTGGAAGATGAAAAACAAAAGGTGATGTTTGTTTTCGACTATCTCACCGAAAGGGCATTGTTTATTGAGTTATCGGAAGTAATACCCGGAAAAAATCTGAAGAAAGCAGTCTGCACCCTCTCTGAAGGAGAAGCCCCCAAGCAGATCATCCAAATTGAAGAGCTCAGCTTAGAGAGTGCCACACTCGATACGGGTGAGACGTTCTACGGTGACGAAAGCTTTGAAATGGATGAGCTCGATAAAGAGGGTTTCGATGGGCTCGATGATGTTCCGGCTGAACCGGACAACAGTGACCTTTATTGATTTCCTTAAAAGTTCATTTGTCATAGAAAAGAAACAGTTCACGTTCTCCTCACAACCTACGTTGCTTGTTCTGGTTGGTCCTACCGGTGTGGGTAAAACAGCCTGGAGCCTGCAGCTTGCCGAGAAGCTGGGGTGTCCCATCCTGTCAGCCGACTCCCGTCAGATCTACAAGGGCATGACCATTGGTACGGCAGCGCCTACCCGCGACCAGTTGCAAAGGGTGCATCATTACTTTGTGGGCACACTCTCGCCCGAAGATTATTACAGCGCCAGTGAGTATGAGCAGCATGTGCTCTCGTTGCTCGACACCTTGTTCAAACAATACCCGGTGGTAATCCTCACCGGAGGTTCCATGATGTATGTCGACGCAGTCTGCAAAGGCATCGATGAGATCCCCACCATCGATGAGACCCTGCGTGCCGAACTGCAACAGCTTTACCAAAAAGAGGGGCTCGATCCGATCAGGCAGCAGCTCAGGATACTCGATCCAGCCTTTTATGCCGAAGTGGATCTGAAAAACCCGAAAAGGGTGATTCACGCCCTGGAGGTATGTCTGATGGCTGGGAAACCCTATTCAACATTGCGAACAAACCCGCAAAAAAAACGCCCCTTTCGGATCGTCAAGGTGGGTTTCAACAGGGAACGCAATGAACTCTACGACCGCATCAACCAGCGTGTCGATCTGATGATGGAGGAGGGGTTGCTTCAAGAAGCAAAGGGCTTTTATCCGAAGAGACATCTCAATTCATTAAATACCGTGGGCTACAAAGAACTTTTCGATTATCTCGATGGAAACGGTACGCTCGGGTTTGCCGTGGAAAAGATAAAACAGCACTCCCGCAACTATGCCCGCAAGCAACTCAGCTGGTTCAGAAAAGATAAAGACATACACTGGATCGATCTTTCTGATAATGATGGGGATGTGCTACAAGAGATCTGCAGCCTCTTGTGAGAACAAGAACCACCACCGGGAGGCGAGATTGCAGAATTGTGAATTTGGGCTAACTTTTTTTGTCTGTTATTGGTTTATTCAGAAAAATATACTACTTTTGCAACGCTTTTCAGCAAAAAAATATTCTTCCTTAGCTCAGTCGGTTAGAGCATCTGACTGTTAATCAGAGGGTCCTTGGTTCAAGTCCAAGAGGAAGAGCAAACCCGTAGCGGAAAATTTAAATATTCTTCAGTAGCTCAGTCGGTTAGAGCATCTGACTGTTAATCAGAGGGTCGTTGGTTCAAGTCCAACCTGAAGAGCTGGGTTGAGGTGGGTAGTAAGTTTTAAAGGTAAAACATTTAGAACTTTTACCCACTTTTTGTTTTACCCAAATTACATTGCCTTCATCTAGGAATGTGATTAATCTAGTAGATCCGCCATTTCCTCATTGCAATAATTCTTTTAGGTTCCATGCCTGCAAATGCCTTATTCCACCTCTTAGTGGCAATGTTACATCGAAAAAATGCATATAAGCAAGACCAAGAAGAAGCGGGACATCGTTTTAATTATATTTTAGTAAATCTGTAATATTTTGTAAGTTTTTATTACCAATAACTTTACTTAACTATTATATATTTGTGACATATTCGGAAGTATGATCCATTCTCATTACAATGTCCTGATTGGTGATAGTGAAGAACGATTTGTGTTTTGAATAGCCGTAATCACAGCGTTAAATTAGTAGTAATAACATTTTAAAAATTACTGTTTATGAAGAAAATTATTCTGTATTTCGCAATTATTGGCATTTCGGCAATTGCCATCA
>DHTF01000124.1:22490-23514 GCA_002411515.1 Proteiniphilum sp. UBA5267
TGGCATTTCGGCAATTGCCATCATTTACTCTTCCTGTTCCAAAGACTTAAACCCTGCTGTCGAAGAAGAAGTTGCCAATGACCTGAGCCTGGTAGAAGAAGAAAGTGCTGTTGCTGTTACTTTAGGCACCCGAGCCATAGAGGTTCCCCCATGCCTGGATCTTTCCTGTTTAGATACCTGTCGTGATGTTATGGAGGTTCGTCTTATGGCGGGACAATCTCTTGAAGTCGGAGACGTTTACGTGGTCAACACCCGTGAGAAATTGTACGTAGGTTATTTATCTACAGGAGATTGGAAGATTAGCACAATTCATCTTTATGTGGGTGCCTGCAACAGTTTACCGGTCGACGGTGCCGGTAATCTTGCTCCCGAAAATTTCCCCCATAAGGTTGAATTTACCTCGCTACAAAACTTTTATTATGTGGAAATTCCGCTCAGTTTGCTGCCCGAAGGATGTGTGTGCATTGCCGCTCATGCTGATGTAGTAAAAGTGGTTGGCGGCGAAATTGTACAAAGGGAAACCGCCTTTGGAGAAGGTACAACTGTAGGCAATAACTGGTTTATGAAATTTGATTATTGCATAGCCATTTGTGAACCGCCTGTTGAGGTATGCTATAAAGATGAAACCGCCTGGGCTGCAGGCACACGGTACGTAACAAAAGGCAATTGGGCAACCTATACTCCTTATGTTGCCAATACCACAGTGAATATTTATGCCGGTCAGAACTACCTGGTGGGAACTGCTACTTTTTCTGAAGTGGTGGATGGAAAAGTAACCATTACGCTAGCTGCGCTCAACGGAGCAAAGTTGCAGGATGTTGCCGAGTCGGTAAAAATACAGGGGTACGCAACACCGCCTCCCGCCAAAAACCCGGCTCCCGGTCAGTTTACTACCTATAAAGGAAATGCAACAACCATAACCGTCGATGCATACGCTTATTACGGACTCCATTTCGACGTACAGCGTGTGGTGGACTGCCCTGAGCTCTAGGATACATGGTAATAAGGCGGTACGGCTCCGCCT
>DHTF01000124.1:23650-29465 GCA_002411515.1 Proteiniphilum sp. UBA5267
AATAAGGCGGTACGGCTCCGCCTTATTGCTCAGTCAGCTCATAATTTGTGCTCCTGCCACCTTCCGATGTTTTGCCGCTCCTTTGGTCTTTTCGAGTACCTCATGATACTTTTTGTGTTCAACAAGTATCTGATCGCATAGTTATGCATCTTTTTTCCATGTCCTTTTTGGGTACAACCAAAACTGAAAAAGTACTTTTATTAAATCTATTCCTTCGTAGAAGAAATGATATTTAAATAATGATTACTTTTGTAGAAATAATGCATAAAATAACCCGAAAACAGGGGATGTTTTATCCTATGTTTTACCCAAAAATAATTATTGCTCATAACGTATTAAAGGTGAATCGCTTAAACCAGCACTAAGCATCTGAGTGTTAATCAGAGGGTCGTTGGTTTAAGTCCAACCTGAAGAGCGTGAAAAACGAGCCACACGGCTCGTTTTTTCTGTTTATGTGGTTGTAGTCTGATTTATCCCAGGACAAAGCGCTTTTTTAAACAATTCCTGCTGCTTGCTCGTTAAAACAGACACTTTGATCATGCATACCACATCATCGACAGAATAACAAAAGCTTGATTCAAATGAAAAAGGTATTAATTGCCTATCGGCTTAAGCCGGAAGGACTGCGTGCGCTCGAAGGGAAGTACGTAGTAACCCTCCCCGTAGAGAAGTCTTATTTCTCCAGAGAGGAGGTGCTCTCGATGATCTCCGATTTTGAGGTGCTTGTTCCCAATTTCAGTTTTTACACCGACAGGGAGATCATGGAACGCGGCACCCGGCTGGAGCTTATCTCTAACTGGGGTGTGGGCTTCAACAACATCGACGTGGAATATGCCACCCAAAAAGGAATTGTGGTCACCAACATACCCGATTCTACCCGCGAACCGACCGCCGAATTTGCCTTTGGCCTCCTCCTGGCTGCAGGGCGGCGCATCAGCTATTACGACCGCAAGCTGCGTACACCCGAAGGGGTGAGCTGGGGCATTTATGCCGAAAGTGGTCTCTCCGTTTACGGCAAGAAGCTGGGTATCATTGGCATGGGCCGTATAGGCCAGTCACTGGCACGCCGTGCCGTGGCTTCTGGCATGGAGATCATGTACCACAACCGGAACCGCTTAAACAAAGAGATTGAGGCACAATACAACGCGACCTATGTATCGCTGGAAACCTTGTTGCGCACTGCCGACTACATTTCGTTGAATGCGCCTTCCACTCCGGAGACCCGTCACCTGATTGGGGAGAAGGAACTGGCCATGATGAAGCCCACGGCGATTTTTATCAATACCGCACGGGGAGATATGGTCGACGAACGTGCCTTGGCGGAAGCGTTAAAAGAGAAGAAAATCTGGGCTGCCGCACTCGATGTATTCGAAAAAGAACCCCATATTTTGCCCGAGCTGCTCACACTCGACAATGTGATCCTGGCACCCCACGCGGCAACAAAGACAGTGGAAGACCGCATCAGCATGTCGGTAGAAATGTCCCGAAACATCGTGGGTTTCTATGAAGGCACCTTCCCCATATCGCGTGTGAACTAAATAACACCCTTTCCTCATGACTGCAGAGAACATCAAAAATCAACTTCTTGCTTTTGGCAATCCCTCAAAGGCAACGCATGCAACCTATTTCTTTAAAACAGGAAAAGGGCAATATGGCGAAGGAGACCGCTTTATCGGGTGCACCGTACCGGAATCACGGGGTGTGGCTAAAAAATTCATGCATACGCCACTGACTGAACTGGAGAAGCTTCTGGACGATGAAATGCACGAGTGCCGCCTCTGTGCGCTCTCCATCCTGGTAGCCCAATTTCACAAAGCCGATGAGACAAAGCAACGTGAGCTCGTTGATTTTTATCTTGCCCACACGCATCGGATTAATAATTGGGATCTGGTGGATCTCTCCTGCTACCATATTGTGGGAGCCTGGCTGAAAGACAAGGAGGAGCGTTCGCTACTCTATAGCCTGGCAAAGAGCGACTCGTTGTGGGAGCAACGCATCGCCATGGTATCCACCATGGCCTTCATCCGGAACAACGACTTTGCCGATACGTTGAAGTTGTGTGAATTGTTCCTCACACACAAGCACGACCTGATGCACAAAGCATGTGGCTGGATGCTCCGGGAAGCGGGCAAGCGCAACGAGGAAGTGCTCACCGCTTTCCTCGACAGCCACTACCCCGTGATGCCCCGGACCATGCTGCGGTATGCCATCGAACGTTTGTCGCCCGAGCAGAAAAGTAACTACATGAAGCGAACGGTATAAACAGCAATTCAGCATGATATACACACATACATTGTCCAATGGCCTGCGCCTCATTCACCGATCCTTTCCATCCGAGATATCCTATTGTGGAATCGTCGTGAATGCCGGTACACGAGATGAATACCCGGATGAATGGGGTATGGCGCATTTTGTGGAGCACATGCTCTTCAAAGGTACCACCAAGCGGAAAGCACACCATATTGCCAACCGCATGGAGCATGTGGGGGGCGACCTCAACGCGTACACCACCAAGGAGGAGACTTTCTTTTATGCCACCTTTCTGGAGGAATATTTCCCCCGGGCCACCGAGCTGCTGAGTGACATCCTCTTTCATTCAACCTTTTCGTCTCACCAGATTGACCGGGAGAGGGAGGTCATCCTCGAGGAGATCAGCTCTTATCACGACTCCCCCTCGGAGCTCGTCTACGACGATTTTGAAAATATGTTCTACCAGGGAAATGACATGGGACATTATATCCTGGGGGAGGAGGCCACACTCAACACCTTCGGCAAGGAATCCATCCTGCGTTTCATGAGGAGACAATATCACCCGTCTGAGATGGTTTTCTTCTCTTTTGGGAAAACCTCATTTGCAAAGGTCGTTCGCCAGGTGGAGAAATATTTTTCTCTCTCAGGCGATGAAACACCCCGCAAGGTACGAACTGCACCTTCGCCATCAGCTCCTTTTATGAAGGAAGTGCAGAAGAACACTTCCCAGACCCATGTGATGCTGGGTTATCCTGCCTTTTCGATTCATCATCCCCAAAAATATGCTTTATACCTGCTCAACAATATACTGGGAGGGGGAAGCCTGAACAGTCGCCTCAATAATTCCCTGCGCGAGAAACATGGCCTCGCTTACCTGGTGGAGTCGAATGCCATCCTTTATTCCGACTCGGGGCTGCTCTCTGTTTATTTTGCTTGTGACCAGAAGCAAAAGGATAAGTGTATTCGGCTGATTGGAAAGGAAATAGAGAAATTAAAATCGAAAGGACTCACGCCCATGCAGCTTTCTCTGGCCAAAAGACAATGGAAGGGTCAGCTGGGTATTGCGGCAGAGAACAACGAAAACAATGCCCTCGCCCTGGGCAAGCAGCTTTTACATTTCGAACGCTATACCCCCATTGAGGAACTTTTTACCCATATAGACCGCCTTACTTCGGCCCAGCTCAAAGAGGTGGCAAATGAAATTTTTGTGGATGCTCCTTCCGGCTTAATCTTTTTTTAAGTAGTGGGTTCCGGCAGTTTTGCACAGACCGGAATCCCATATTCCTTGTCGCGTTGCGTCGCATTCTTCGGGTCGGATTATTCATTCTCCCGGGGTAGTATCTTCCGGGTCTTCCGAACAAAAAAAGCACAGGACTGTTTTAATACAAGTTTTGGGTATCGAATGAACCAAAGCAACATTTCAAAAAACCAATGTAAAATTGATTGAATTATGAAAAAATTAAGATTGACTGTAGCAGTAATGATGCTGGCCATTGTAACATCAGTGAGCGCACAGGTGAATTTAGGTATAAAAGGCGGTGTGAACATGTCGAATCTTGTGTATGACGACGAGATAGATGACAACAATCCCAAAATAGGATTTAACGTGGGGTTGGCACTCGATTACGAGTTTGTGCCCAGTTCAGCCATTCAGACTGGTCTGTTTTTTTCGACCAAGGGCTTTAAAGCAGAAGATGCTTCACTCGATGTTGAATATACCGAGAACTTAATGTATCTGCAGCTCCCTGTACACTATGCCTACAAACTGGAAGTGACGCCGGGAACACGCATTGTTTTCCACGCAGGCCCTTATGCAGCCTTGGGCGTAGGTGGTAGCCGGAAAGCGAAAGTGGGAGATTTGTCGGGTGAATGGGACGTAGATAAAATCTTCGGTGACAGTGACGGTCAGTACAAGCCTTTTGATGCCGGTTTGGGACTGGGTGTAGGTGCTGAATTTGGTCCGGTTCTGTTGGATCTGGGCTGGGATATGGGCCTTGTCAACATCTCAAACAGGGATAACGGCGACGTGAAGAATCAAAATGCCTATCTTTCTGTAGGATATAAATTTTAAATAACATAGTTCTATTTGAAAAAGGCTGCCTGCATACCGCAAGGCAGTCTTTTTCAATTTATCCGAAATCAATAATGACACTCAACCATTTGCGCAATCTTACTTCTCACTTCGGGCGTACCGATGTGATGCCGGTTTTGTTTTTGGGCCATGGCAGTCCCATGAATGCCATTGAAGAGAATATGTTCGTGGCTTCATTTCGCGAGTTGGGACGCTCACTTCCTAAGCCGCAACTCATTCTTTGTGTCTCGGCTCATTGGGAAACAAAAGGGACATGGGTGACTGCGATGTCGTCACCCGAGACCATTCACGATTTTGGTGGCTTTCCGCGCCCGCTTTATGAAGTGCAATATCCTGCACCGGGCAGCCCGGAGTGGGCAAAAAAAACCAAAGAGATGATCACAAAGACCGTGGTGGGGCTCGATTATAACTGGGGCCTCGATCATGGTGCGTGGAGCGTGATCAAGCATCTCTACCCACAGGCCGACGTACCTGTGATTCAAATGAGCATCGACTATACCCAGTCCGCACAGCATCATTACGATCTGGCCAAAGAGATTCGTGAGCTTCGTCGGAAAGGCGTACTGATTGTCGGCAGCGGAAACATGGTACACAACCTGAGCATGGTCGATTTCAGGAGGCTTGGTGGTGATCCTTACGGCTACGACTGGGCCATTGAGGCAAATGAATTGATGAAATCTTATATGCTTGATGAGGATCATCAAAGCCTTATTCAATACAGAAAGCAGGGGCCGGCTTTTGAACTGGCCATTCCTACTCCCGAGCATTACTTGCCGCTTATTTATACCATGGGGCTCAAGGAGAAAACCGACAGCATCTCCTTTTTTAATGATGAACCGGTAGGTGGATCGCTTACAATGACCTCCGTGATTGTCAACGCTGGGTAGCGGACTCCTCTTTTTTTGTTATTTTTGTGAAAACAACAATGAATACACCCATGCGAAAAAACCTTTTATTTGCCCTTTTCCTTGTTTTGGCCTCTACAGGTTACGGTCAGACATCGTTGCAGAAGTTTTTCGGTCATCCTGCCCTGAAACACGCATCGGTAGGTGTTTCCATAGTGGATATGACGACAGGCAAACAGGTGGTGGAATATCAAGCCGACAAATCACTTACGCCCGCATCGGTGCTGAAATTGATTACCACAGCTACAGCCCTGGAGACATTGGGTGAGAATTATCGATACAAGACCGACATTGCGCTCGATGCCGATGATCCATCCCGCATCCTGGTCATCGGATCTGGAGATCCCACGCTGGCCAGCGAGGCTTTTTACGACAATCAGCAACTCTTTTTTATCACAACTGCCAATGCCCTGAAAAAAGTACTCCAGGCTGAGAAGGAATATTCACTCTATGTGGCAGATGATCTGTTCGGATACAATGGCATATCGCCCGAATGGACCTGGATCGATATGGGCAATTATTACGCCGCAGGGGCATATGGTGTCAGTGTGTTCGACAATAGTTACCG
>DHTF01000124.1:29578-32094 GCA_002411515.1 Proteiniphilum sp. UBA5267
AATTATTACGCCGCAGGGGCATATGGTGTCAGTGTGTTCGACAATAGTTACCGTCTTTTTTTTAACACTACCGACAGAAACAGTTGCCCGCGAATCCTCCGTATGGAACCGCAAATAAAGGGGCTTACTTTTCAGAATGAACTGACGTTGAACAATACGGGACGCGATAACGGTTATATTTACGGTGTGCCCTTCTCGACCGACAGGACGGTGAGAGGCAACATTCCTGCTGGAAGAACAGAATTCAGCATCAAGGGCGACATCCCCGATCCGGGTCTGATGCTGGGTGAAACACTGGCCACCTACCTGAAGCAGGCTGGAATAAAGATCGGAAAAGTGGAAACGGCCAGGGAGGATTATCTTGCAGCACACTGCGCTCCGGGAGCAAAACAACCTTACCGGGTAGGGCAGGTGCTCTGTTCGCATGTTTCACCACCTCTCAAGGATGTGATACGCGAGGTAAACACGGAAAGCAACAACCATTATGCCGAGCATCTGATCCGCACAATCGGAAGGAAAAGCAACAATGACATCTATGCCGATGCCCTGGAGGCGGGAATCACCTATGTCAACAAATATTGGAGCAACAGAGGCATCGATTCTACCTCACTGCAGCTTTACGACGGAAGCGGCCTGGCGCCCCAGAATGCAGTGAGTGCGCAGTTCCTTACGGAGCTGCTCGTATACATGCACCAGAGAAGTGCATCCTCATCTGCCTTTTTCAACTCACTACCCAAAGCTGGGCTGGAGGGTACACTGAAGAATTTTATGGGGAGTAGCCGCTACCGGGGAAAAATTGTCGCAAAAAGTGGCAGCATTGGCGGTGTACAGTGTTATGCAGGGTATCTGGTCGATGGCAACAAAAAATTGGCCTTTACCGTGATGGTGAATAAATTCAATGGCACCCGCCCGGAGGTGAGGGGTGCCATTGAACAATTCTTGCTCAAATTATTTCAGTAATAAAGATTTGAAGAAGACAAAAACAACATCTTCTACACGATCGACAACCTTATAAAAGCAGCTAAATTAAAAGCGATATAATAAAAAAGCCCGGCGAGTCCGGGCTTCTGTTTATGTTTTTAATTCTGATTGGTAGAGCTTCTCTAATTTCTTTTCTTGCTTATTAAGTTTGACCTGAGATACAAGTTTTTCCCGATTATTCACCTTTTCCTGTACCCCTTTCAACCATTGGTTCACATCAACTTTCCACATTCCGAAGTGAGCTACATCCCAGTTCCTTTTCTGTATCTGACTTAAAACACTTTGCACCTGGTCATCATTACCTGCACACAATGCTATTTCAAGTTTCGATTCTTGGAGTACTGCCTGCAAATATGAGTTAGGAGCGGCACTTAATGGCGGTGTTTTTGAGTGCTCATCTATAGCAGAAAATAGGCTTTTCAATGATACATCTCCTTCAAGAGGTATTGGCATTTGCTTTTTTGCAGCACTCAGTACGTCAGAAAAAAAGGTATCATGCTTTGCATAAGGTATGGAAAACTGTAACCCCTTTTTATTATAAAACTCCTTCAAAATTATTGGCGTGTCTAAACAAGTCTTAAGATTGTCTTTCCACAATGGATAACAAACAAAATGAGGCCTGTAATCCTCTGATCTGGGAAGTTTAACCAATTCAAGTCCTGTGATAATTGGCCCAACTATTTTGTAGTATTTGTGTGGTGCATAAACTGCTAACTGAGGAAAGGCATTCTGCCAATCCTCAGCTACTTTCTTTTTCATCTCCTTTATATTATCAGCCATTTATTACGGTCTAATTATTTGTATCGAATAACCAGGGAAGTTTCTTGAATACTTCAAGTATTGACCTGATCCCATAACTGCATTACCAAACTTATAATCAAATATGGTTCTGCTTCCGTGGTCAACAACATCAAGGAATCCTCGATTTCCTACTCCATTATTGAAATAGTGATTAAACTGTAATCCTCGGTTTCCATAAATACTCTGGTAACGACTCAGCAAGTTATTTGCATAAGTGTGCTTAGCTGTTCCGGCAAAACGTCCAGTTCCTCCAATTGCTGCTTCTGCCTTTGTTGCAGCACGAGAAACAAGCTGTGCATTTGAAAGTCCCCCCTTAGCGGCATTCATCCCAACCTCTTCACCTGCTTCCGCTACTTTAGCAGCGCGGCTTGCTCTTAAAGCTGATACTCCTTTGCCAATCCAAACACCAATTTTAGCAAATGCCATTTCTCCGCCTAAAATGGAGAGTCCCAAGTCCGTGATTGCCATTCCGGAGGCAACAACCGTATTTACACTGTATCCTCTACTCTTGTATTCTTCTACATTAAATTCACCTTTTTCAACAATCGTTCCTTTCGGATTGGTGCCATCAAAAATCCTATCCGTTTTATCGGTCGTTTTTATTCTGTCAATATGGTTTTTATCATGATTAACGACAAAATCATCATAGAACATACCATTGGGGTCGATGAAACGGATGGGGTTATTCCCACAATACGCATACGGTGAAATAGAATAATACTTCTCCGCCAACG
>DHTF01000080.1:0-5141 GCA_002411515.1 Proteiniphilum sp. UBA5267
CTGATCATCCCCTCCACCCCGGTGCCGGCACATCTCTTCGACCCCGATGCATCGGAGGGTGAGCTGATGTACCTGCGGTTCAATACCACCTGGAACGCTTCGGCGGGACTCAGCCTCAGCTATGATCTCTTCAGCCCGGAGAAGGTGAACCGCGTGGGCGAGCAGAAGCAGCAGCTGAAGATACAACAATATGATGAGATGATATCGGAAAAGGAGCTGCGGGAACAGGTCGCCATCGCCTATGCCGAGTGTGTGATTGCAGAGGAACAACTCCGCTCCTGCGTGCAGGATACGACCTATTACGCCCTGCTGCTGAGGAATGCCGGTTATCTCTACGAAAAAGAACAGCTCTCCCTGGTGGAGAAGAATGAGGCACAGAAGGCCTACAATGAATCGGTGGCGAACTGCCTGAGGGCGGAAAAGATTGCCGCGGATGCCGGGGCTAACCTGCTCTTCCTCGCGGGTGCCGAGGTCACTCCCCAAACCGTGGCGACGCTGCAGCTGGAGGAGGATATCCCTACCCTGCTCATCAAGATGGAACAGCACACATCCACAGCAGTGACCGGGAAGGAGCTCGAAGTGATGAAGCAAAATGAGAGGATGTCGCTGGCAGCCCTGCGCACAGGGTCGGCAGAATGGAAATACGCCCCCACGCTCACACTCAACGGTTACCTGGGCACCAACTATTACAACAATGAGCTGCAGCTCTTCAACGACCGTTACTGGCGCGGCAACAGCTACCTCGGCCTCTCGCTAAAGATACCCATCAGCCAGTCCCTGAGCACCGCCAAAGAGGTGTCACGGCTGAGGCTGCAACAACGGCTGGAAGAGGCAACCCTGCTGGAGATACGCAACAGGCAGGAGAAGGAGCGGCTGGAGGAGCGGTCACTGCTCGTGGTGCAACGGGAAAGCTATCGCCTCAGTGAGGAGAACATGGCGATAAGTGAGCAGAACCTTGAGGCAGCACAGATGCAATACGAAAAGGGGTATATCCTGCAACAGGAGCTTCTCAGCGAACAGCTGAAAGCTCAGCTCGCACGACAAAGCTACCTCCAGGCTGCTTACGATCTCTTCACCGGCCTGGTCACCATGAAGCATTAAAACCTTGGCCCAACAACGCCCATTAGTTTAAATAACCGATACAACACAGGAAAACGGTTGCCATCAGGTTGGAGATGCTCATGGTCTCTTCCGATTCCAGGTTTTGCCCTTCAAAATTCAGGGAATTGATGGAGCCGATACCGGCTGATCCATATCCGGAAGGGAGATGTTGCTTCCCGATGTGGATGATACACAGTAATTGGCATTCAATCCCAGTCCCCAGCTCTCTTTGAAGAAATATTGCGCGTCCGCATCGATATTGAATCCATGGCGCAGCTGCTTGTTGAGATCATCGATACCGGGATCGCCTGTTTTCTCTATTTTCCCCAGCCGAAAGGCATATCCCCCACCGATGGCAATCCTGAAATCCTTGTACGATTCCGGTTTTTGGTATTCTACTTCATAAACTATTCTGTCCAAAACAAAGCGGCATAAATCTTTCTTTACAGGCATTATCTCGGGCGGACTAAACATCTCTTCTATCGAATAGTTATTTTGGGAATACAAATAAAAAGTATTACCACAGATGATTATGAATATTAGTATTTTCTAAACTTCTCCTGGATTGCATACATATCTACAAATAATAACCCAGCGAGAGCGACACCGTCCACATGCGAATGTCCGGTTTCACGGATTGCCCGTTAACCAGGTATCCGAAGGCAGCCATGTTGTTCAGTACATGCCGGAACCCGATGCCCACGGTGGCCTGCCTGCCGATCTCCACGCCAGTCTCCAGGGCTATGCCCGCGTTGAAGCGCTGCTGCATGAACACATTGTCTTCCGTCTCACCCATCACTCTGATCTCAGGTTGAAAAAGACTCCATTTCACTTTAACAGACTCGCCATCTTGTGTTTGTTTCACATGCTGGTCGGCCTTGAAAGCATATGAGGCAAAACCGCCCGCCAAGAAATAGTACTGCAGGCGACCCGGCAGGTCGAACATTATTTTTGCGTACAGTGGCAACTGAAGCGTATGCATGCTCACATATCCCTCCATCGAGAATCCATCGGGCTGGTCAGTCCCCTGAAGATATTTGTCGGGATCAATGGTCGCTCCGCTATTACAATATAGCAGCCCGGTACTGAGCCCGAAGCGGTGACTGAACATATATTCGCCCATTAAGCCCCCATGAAATCCGGGACGAGGATCGTAAATCTCGAGCTCCACTCCGTTCAGCGTCATCGGTATAGCCGACAGATTGCCACCGCCCTTCACTGCCACCCTGAACTGCGCCTGCGCACAAAACGCCGTTGTAGTAAGCAGCAATACAATAAGAATACTCTTTAGTCTCATTAGAATTCAATTTTCAATATTACCAGCTTCTGAAACTCAGGAAAACGGTTGCCATCAGGTTGGAGATGCTCATGGTCTCTTCCGATTCCAGGTTTTGACCTTCAAAATTCAGGGAGTTGATGGAGCCGATGGTGTACGAGAGTTTCAGTCCAACTCCGGTTCTGGCATTCAGCTTATATTCTCCCGCGAGACCTGCATTGAAGCCCAGTGTTGTTTTATTGCCCTTTCCGGTTACGCCGTTCACAGTGATATTGTCCGTGTAGAAGAGCGGTCCGAAACCTACGGAAGATACCAACAGGAATTGGGAAAATTCGTTGCGCCCCACAAACGACGGGCCGAAATACAGCATGCTCTGTGTTTCTTCATAGCTTGATACCGGCTGATCCATATCCGGAAGGGAGATGTTGTTTCCCGATGTGGATGATCCACAGTAATTGGCATTCAATCCCAGTCCCCAGCTCTCTTTGAAGAAATACTGTGCGTCCGCATCGATATTGAATCCATGGCGCAGCTGCTTGTTGAGATCGTCGATACCGGGATCACCTGTTTTCTCTATTTTCCCGAGCCGAAAGGCATATCCTCCGCCGAAGGCAATCCTGAAATCCTTGTACGATCCCGGAATCTGATATTCTACCTCATATGCCGGCGAGGTGGGTTCGGCATTCTCTTGTGCAAACAGGGGTGTAATGAATAAAACGGCTGCCGCCATGGCAGCAAAAATGGTGGTTGTTTTCATTGTTCGATTGTGTGTTATTAAGTTGTTATTACTCTTTATCCTTATCCTTATCCTTTTTTACAATCTTCACTACCTGCGAAGGCTCCTTTGTTCCAATGTGTAGTTTTCTCCTCCAAAGTAAATAAATGCAAATAACAAGCGCAACATCAGGTAAAATATTTCACCTAAAAAACACTTCTATGTAACAGTTAAACAGACAACTAAAGTTTTAATATTTTACCTTTAAGAGAGCAGGATAATCGTTAAAAAAGATCATACAAAAGCGAAAAATCAGATGAAGCAGTCGACTTTTGGGCTATTTTTCTCTTTAACTGGTTCTTCCTGCTCTTGAAACTCTCGGGAGTCGTGCTCAATAAAGCAGCAATCTGCGCATTATCAACTTTGCTTGCCAGCATGGTAAGGATTAAACACTCGTTATTATTGAGACAATCAGGTATTTTCTCAAGATTCAATAACTCTTTCAATTTTTCAGGTGAGAAAAGTTGTGCAGTGAGTTGGGTTAATTGCTTCTGGTTTTCAATTAATTGCGAATCAAGCTTATCGGAAATTTTCGGATTTCTGCTGCGAAGATTGGTTGACAGGGAGAGAATTTTCTGTTTTTGATCTGCGTAATGTTGGAGGAATACGGAGTTTGTCGACAGGATTTGCCTTTGCAAGTCTAATTGTTTTTGGAGGGATTGTCTCTCCGCTTCGACATATTCTCCGCGTAAAGCAGACTCTCGTATTTCATGTTCATACCTTTCAACTTTTAATTTCTGAAGTGATTTTTGTCGTGAGAAATTTACAACCAGCAATATCAGGGAAAAGAGCGAAAAGACAAGCAAGAATAAAAGCTGACGATTATACTGCTTCACCTTCAGTGCCCGGTTTTCTACTTCCATCAACGTGTACTTTTTCTCCAGCTCAACCACCTCAGCTTGTGTGATATGGTCGATGCTGTTAACAAGCATCTCTGTCGCAATCTTACGGTTTGTATTGGCTGTCCGGTAATCTGATTTTGCTTCCGCTATGTCGGCTACCTTATCAAACAACAGATAATTGTACAGATAGGTGGAATCAGTAATATGAGAAACCGCCTTATGCGCATAGTGAAGCGCACTGTCCAATTCATTCAGGTCATGATACCTGTCTGCGATGGAAAGGTACAATCGAAAAAACTCTTTCTTGTGTTTTAGATGGGGAACCAGGCTTAACTGCTCTTTCTTCGCTTGTAATGCTTTTTTCGATTCGCTTTGAGAATCGTAATAAACACTCTGTGCATTGAAAAGAGCATATTTTTCGTCAGCCGACAAAGGGGAGAATTGTTGAAGCGTATCCAGATAACGTTTTCCCGCTTGATAGTTCTTCTGAATCATTTCGCACCAAAATAGACCGGTATACGCATCATAGAGATGTCTTTTGCTCTTGAGCGTTTTGGCAAAATCAAGTGATTTCTGGTAATAGGGTAAAGCTAACTTGCTTTGTGCATTTCCTGTTAAAACCTCGCCAAGGTAATAGTGAATCATAAAGCCGGTTTCCGGTGATTGGTCCTGCTGATAATGAAAATAAGTTTCAGCATCTTTCAAAGGGGTCATTACGGTACTGTCGGAAATTCCCATCCTATAACGTACAATAGCCTGATAAAGAAGAGATCTGATATGATAGAAACTCGTTCTTTCATGGTCTTTGTAATACTGTTCTACCTCACTAATCAGTGAGTCGGAAGTAAAATCAACATAGGTTTTATCGTCGGAAATTGTTTTTAATAACCCGAAATAGGCGTTGTCAGCATGAGAGAGATCCTTAAGAGAGATAGTTTGCAGGCTATCACTCACCTGCCCGGGATGTTCCAACAAAAGAATATCCCACCGTTGTAAGCGGGAAGTGATATCGCGATCCGTTTCCCGGTTGCATGATACAAAAAGGGAAAAAAAGAAAAGAAAAGCGATGAGATATCCTTCTCTTTTATAACTCGAATATCGACCTGATAGATCCATTGAAAAAGTGCGGAAAGAAAGGGATTCGAAC
>DHTF01000080.1:5311-10750 GCA_002411515.1 Proteiniphilum sp. UBA5267
AGAGTACAACGGTTTTCGAGACCGCCCCGATCGACCACTCCGGCATCTTTCCTGTTCAGGCTACAAAATTACATTATTTCTCCAAAATGTAAAGCAAAATATCTGTAAAGTTCACAACGTATTATGAATAAACATATTTCCAACATGTCCAGCTCACATCAGCGGTTTGGACAGGCATTATATAACGTATTATCCTCTATTATCTCTGCAGCGCCTCAAGAGCTTCATTGGTTGCGGCAAGCAACGGGTCGATGGAGATGGGAGAGCCGACCGCCTTCCTCATCCATAGCTGGGGTATGATGCTCCCCTGCAGGTACATCCTGTCGATCTCATCCGCCAGGTTCTTGCCCCGCACCTGCTGTTCGATCTGGAAGTTGATCAGGTGACCCATCGGGTAGTTGGGCAGGTAGAGCGGATAATCGATCATATGCGAGTAGATGCCGAGCAAGGTCTCATCGTTACCGCCCAGCACCCTTGCATAATAACTGTTCCACACCTCTCTGGCAATGGTGATCACCGCTTCCTTCAGCTGCGTCGCCGTAGCATCGGGATGGGCATAGAGCCACTCCCACACCTGGATATCGACCAGCGAGACACCCATGATCTCGTAAGAGGACCAGAAGACATCGAGCGCTTCATACCAGGCATCCTCCACATTGGGATTCTTCAACCCCAGCAGCTCCAGGTCGCGCTTCTGAAAAAGGAAAGCCACCGCCTCGGTGAACGAGGTGTTGGGCACGCCATTGAGCGAGTAGAAATCCACATCGTTCAGGGTGATGGTCTGCTCCACATTATGTCCGAACTCATGCACGGCGATGTTGTACCCCTTGTAATCCATCCCCCCCTCACCGATGCGGGTGCGGAGATGTGCCTCATCGTTGCGCATGGCCGCGCCCCAGGCATGGCCTGCGCCGCGTGATGCATCGACCGTAACCAGCGAGCAGATGGCTGCGGCCTTGTCAGCAGGCCACCCCAGCTTCACCAGGATACGGGGAAGATCATTTTTCAATGCTTCCGCATTAGGATATTTCCTGGCAGTAAGGGCTGTCAGCTCCGCTTCGGGGATGCCCTCACCCACCTTAAAGCCATTGTACCAGATATCGAACGGTTCCAGCTCACGTCCTAACCTCGAGGCGATGAACGATGCCACCTCCTTCACCTGTGGGGAGGAGATCAGCCTCTTGAACAGTTCTTCCACATCTTTTTGGGTGATCTCCATGGTGCCGGCGAACGCCCGGTCAAGCTCCGTGGGATAATGGGGTGAATAAGCATCGAGCTGACGCCGGGCATGGAAGTTACGTAGGAACACCTCGTACCTCCTGGTATCTTCCGGAGTACCTGCCACCTTATTCTCTCCCTCGAAAATATCATTCGATTCCGGGTTCCATTGACATCTGTCACTGTTGATTACCTCCAGGGGAATGCTCTGGTCGATGATGCGCTGCATCACCCGGTAGATCATCCGCTGCTTCTCCAGTCCCCGCTCCCTGTCGGCGTAGTTCGACTTCAGCTCATCGCGCAGCCCCCAGTGGGTGATCAGCTTCATACTGTCGGGAAAGAGCTGCTCACCAGCATCGTTCCGCAGCCTGTCCATACAGACGTTGTAATCGGAGATATAGGCATCGGCTTCGGTGGTCGTCACCGAGATATGCTGCTGCACCGCTGCCGGTACACGCGAGATAAAACGGTCGCCCATGCGGGCATAGGCCCACTCTTTCCGGCTCCACACATCACCTGCGGCTGTTTTCTCCTCCAGGGAGTAGAACGGGAAGTTGAGTGCCGTGAGGAAGGCAATCTTATTTGCATAGAGATCGTCGGTCAGATGCGCCGAGGCATCGTAGCTGCCAAAGAGCATATCCACCGGGGTGATATCGGGTCCCTCCAGCTGCAGTGGCTCCTTCAGCTTCAGATCCATCTTGTTGAAATAGCCGCCCAGCACCTCGAAGTTGCGCTCCAGTGCGGCAAAGAGTGAAGAGAGCTGCGTCGTGTCGGCCACAAAAGAGGTCCGGCAAAAATCGGCGAACGCATCCTCCGTGCCGTCCGTCTCTCGCCAGAGTGCCGCCACCTGCTGCACACCCCGTTCGATGCGGAAGGAGGAAACCTCACCCAGTGAATCTTTGAGCTGAGCGATCACCTCAGTGATACGGTCTTCGGGGATTAAGGATGCTGTCTGCATATCTGAGTTCTCTTTCTGGTTGATACTGCATGCCGATAACAGGGCAAGGAACAGTGCAATGAATAGTGCTTTTCTCATTATTGCTGTTTTTATGGGTTACAGCCGTTGAGAATGATTCTTTCGGACCGTTTATCCATGTAAAATTGATTCATAAGCAAAAATACAAGTTTTTTTGAAACTAAACATTTTATCTGTCTGCTATGTTGATATAAAATAAAATAGTCAGTCATAAATTCCCCTCATCATGAATCGAAGAACATTTATCAAGAGTTCCTCCCTTGCCACAGCTGCTGTTGCCTCCGGATTCCATACGCCTCTTTTTGCCCAAAACAATAAACTAAGAATTGGATTGATTGGCAGCGGCTGGTACGGTATGGTGATCGCGAAAGCAGCGCTGGAGGTCGGCGGTGTCGAAGTGATCGCCGTAGCCGATGTGGATAGTACACACCTGACAAACAGCCTGAACGAACTGGCATCATTGCAGGGCAGCCGCCCGCGGGGGTTCAGTGATTATAGGGAGCTGCTGGAGATCAGTGGCCTCGAAGCAGTGCTCATCGGTTCAGTGACACACTGGCATGCGCTGCAGTTCATCGCCTCCTGCCGGAAAGGGTTGCCGGTCTATTGCGAGAAGCCGCTGGCCTACGATATCGAAGAGGGAAAGGCGATGGTGGAGGCGGCCCGTGAGGCAGGCAACATCGTGCAGATAGGCTTTCAGCGGCGCCAGAACAAGGCGTTCATCAGGGCCAAGGAGCTGATCGTTGAGGGAAAGATCGGAAAGGTGCATCAGATAGAAGCACAGATACACTACAACCCTACCATTGCCGATACCACCCTGCAGGACCCACCGGTATCGCTCGACTGGGATGCCTGGTGCGGACCGGCACCCCTGCTACCCTACAGTCCCTCCAAAGGACATATGTCGTGGCGCTTCGAGAAAGCCTACGGCAACGGCCACCTGGTGGACTGGGGCATCCATAATATCGACATCACGCGCACCATCATGGGTTACGATATGCCCACGACCATTGAAGCACAGGGAGGCATTTATACCCTGCAGGGGAAGACCAACACCCCCGACACGCTGAGGGCAACGATACTCTTCGGTGAGGTGCCGCTGGTGTGGCAGCACCGCCTCTGGGGCACGGGAGAGATCGACTCGCAGTATAACAACGGCATCTTCTTCCACGGTGATAAAGGCACCCTCTACGCTGCCGACAACTGGCTGGTATTGAAGACTACCGGTCGTGATAGCCAACCCGAAATCATGGAGATCCCCTCTCCCCGCATGCAGGAGGAGCATGTGGCTGAGTTCATCCACGCGGTGAGAACCGGCAACAGGGAGCTGATCAGCTGCACCATCGACGATGCCTTCCGTTCCACTGCCACGGTGCAGCTGTCAATGATCGCCTACGAAACCGGCAACAGGGCACAGTGGGATGAGCAGCTACAGGCCATCACCGGCAATGAGACGGCAGCCGCACTACTGGCCAGACCCTACCGCGAAGGGTACCAGCGGCCGTAGATAACTGGTTGTACATAACAAGATTACAACTCCTAACTATCAACGTGCAGAAAATCAACACCCGGGAAGTCAACGTATAGACAACCAACGTACACAGAAAAAATAAACAGTTGAATAAAATATAAAAACCGAGAATGAAATTACCCATTACCATCGCATGCATCCTTCTCGCAGGAGCACTAGCCGCCCAGGAAAGCGACATTGTTGCCGAGGGTGCCGTTCCACAAAAAGCGGGAACAGGATATCGTTTTACCGAAGGTCCCGCTGTTGCCAAAGACGGCAACGTCTACTTCACCGATCAGCCCAACGACCGTATCCACTACTGGGATGAGCAGGAGGGCATCACCCTCTGGCTGGAGGGCACTGAAAGGTCCAACGGCCTGTACTTCAACAACGACGACAAACTGGTTGCCTGTGCCGATGCGCAGAACCGGATCATCCTCTTTGAGAACCGCGATAAGCGGAAGGTGCTCCTTGAGGCTTTTGAAGGAAAGCACCTCAATGGCCCCAACGATCTATGGATAGCACCCAACGGGAATATCTATTTCACCGATGCCTACTACCACCGTCCCTACTGGCCCGAAGGCCAGCACGAGGGGCAGGAGGTGCGGGGAGTTTATCTCCTCACGCCAGAAGGAGAGGTTAAACGCGTGATAGACGATTATAAGCAACCCAACGGCATCATCGGCACCCCGGATGGCAAAACACTCTACATAGCCGATATCGAAGACCGGAAAATATGGCGGTATGAGATCCTGAACGATGGCTCACTGACCGGCAAAACATTCTTTGCGCCGCACGGCTCGGACGGGATGACCATCGACAACCGGGGGAACATCTACCTGACCATGGACAAGGTGTGGGTCTACTCACCCGAAGGGGAGCTGATCCGCGAGATCGATTTTCCGGAAAGCCCCTCCAACATCTGTTTCGCCGGCAAAAACCACGATACTCTTTTTGTTACTGCCCGCACATCGGTCTACACCCTGAAGATGAATGCCAGCGGTGTTCAATGAATGCCAATCGTCCCATAATGCCAAATGAAAAGGTAAAGAGAAACAGTTTTCTTATATTTGTGATAACCAAACAAAACCAAATATCATCATAAGCTTAACCCATATGAAAGAAATCGACAAGTATGTAAAAACCCACGAAAAGCGTTTCCTTGATGAACTTTTCGAACTGATCCGTATCCCCTCCGTATCATCACTGCCTGAGCACAAGCCTGATATGTATCGTGCCGCTGAAAAGTGGAAAGAACTTCTACTTGCAGCCGGTGCCGATAAGGCAGAGGTGATGGAGACAGACGGCAACCCGGTGACCTACGGTGAGAAAACCATCGACCCAAAAGCACCTACTGTACTGGTCTATGCCCACATGGATGTGATGCCGGTGGATCCGATTGACCGCTGGAAAACAAAGCCCTTTGAACCGGTAGTAAAAGACGGTAAAATATGGGCACGTGGTGCGGATGACGATAAAGGTCAGTCGTTCATGCATGCCAAGGCATTCGAATACCTCGTGCAATCGGGTACGTTGCCATGCAATGTGAAGTTCCTGATTGAAGGGGAAGAGGAGGTGGGATCACCCAACCTGCCCAAGTTTTGCAAGAAGCATAAGAAGATGTTGCAGGCCGATGTGATCCTGGTTTCAGATACATCTATGATTGCCCGTGACGTACCATCCATCACCACCGGACTGCGCGGCCTCGCCTACTGGCAGGTGGAGGTGACCGGTCCCA
>DHTF01000080.1:10770-14950 GCA_002411515.1 Proteiniphilum sp. UBA5267
GGTGGGATCACCCAACCTGCCCAAGTTTTGCAAGAAGCATAAGAAGATGTTGCAGGCCGATGTGATCCTGGTTTCAGATACATCTATGATTGCCCGTGACGTACCATCCATCACCACCGGACTGCGCGGCCTCGCCTACTGGCAGGTGGAGGTGACCGGTCCCAGTGTGGATCTACACTCGGGACTCTTTGGCGGTGCCGTGGCCAACCCCATCAATGTGTTGGCAAAGATGATTGCCCAGACAACCGACGACGATGGGCGCATTCTGATTCCCGGTTTTTACGATGATGTCATTGACGTATCGAAAAAAGAGCGTGCCATGATGGGCAAAGCTCCCTTCTCACTGAAGGAGTACAAAAAAGCACTTGATGTGAAGGAGGTTGCGGGAGAGAAAGGATACAGCACCAATGAGCGCACCGGCATCCGCCCCACATTCGATGTCTGCGGTATCTGGGGTGGCTACACCGGTGAAGGAGCCAAGACGGTGCTTCCCTCCAAAGCCTATGCAAAAATCAGCACCCGCCTGGTACCCAACCAGGATCATGACAAGATTGCCAAACTCTTTGTGAAATACTTTGAGTCGATCGCACCGAAAACGGTAAAGGTGAAGACCGAATACCTGCATGGCGGTCCATCGTATGTCTGTCCGATTGATCTCCCGGCCTATAAGGCCGCCGAAAAAGCATATCGGGACGTCTATGGCAAGGAGCCGGTGCCGGTCCGCTCCGGTGGCAGCATCCCCATCATTGCCACCTTTGAGGAGATCCTCGGTATCAAATCGGTCCTTATGGGCTTCGGGCTGGGCTCCGACGCGATCCACTCACCCAACGAGAACTTCCCGTTGGAACAGTTCTATAATGGCATTAGAACCATCCCATTGTTCTATCGCTACTTTGCGGAAGCGATGAGGAAATGAGTTGAAAACCTGACACTCAAATTAGACCTCCAGATAGGCCATATAACGAGTATCCGCAGTAACGGGAGTCAACGACAGGAAGCCGGAAAGAATTTTTCCGTCGGCTACTGAGAGCGGTGACTCTCGTTGCATTTTCTGTTGGAACAACAAAGCATCGTGGCTCTTTTTAAAATAATCCACCACGAATCGGCCCTGCCCATCAGTCGCCATAAACTGATCATGGATAGAACGAGCCACCATCCCCATGTTCATTCTCATATTGATCTCCACACAAGGCTGGACCCGATAGCCCTCATCTGTGCGGCAGATCATCATATCCACACCTGCGTACCCGGTGTAAGACGGAAAAGAAACTGTCAGCTTTACCGCCAGCCTCTTACGCAACTGGTGAAGCAGTACAGATGAAATAAAATCAGAAAGTATTTCTTCAATACGATGATCAGCCAGCAGTTGATTGCCGGTGTAGGCACCAGAGGCAGCGGAACTGAAGAGCGAGTAGCCGGCAAAATGGGCCTTTCCATCCTGCAAAAAGAACTCCATCGCGAAGTCCTGTACTTTGTTTAAGATCGGCTCTGCTACTATGCCGCCCTGCTCCCGCAACACCCTTCGGCACCAGTCAGTCTGTTTATCCGTTATCTCTCCCAATATCCATATCAATCCTTTGCCACTTCCCGAGAGCGGCATCTTCAATACCTTATTCCCGGGTGTCGTCGCCAAATAAGCCTGAAGGTTCTCTATTCGCGTAAAATATATCGATTCACCGCAGAAGTATGATTCATCTTCTTGCAACTCCCGCAGTATCCGTACTGCATGCTCCCGGCTTGCATAGCACCTCAACTGTTCAAGTTCAGCCATAGAAGGTAGCAGGTGCTCCTCTGCACCCAGAACAAGCATCATCTTCCTCAACCTCGGATCCCAGCCCCAGGGGATGACCGGTTCACCTGTCCGCAATGCAATCTCACTATAGGAAATCAATTCAGCTGTCAGTGGGAGCATCACTTTCAGGTCATGCAAGAACAACTGCTGGGCCTCCCCGTCGGCAATCACCGCATCGCCTTTGCCGTACCACAGAGGCAGCAGCGCCAGATCATCAGCCATCTGCATGGCAGAAGCCGGCGGTGTGTAGTTGGCCCCAAAGTTTGCAAGGGCGAGATCGTGCCAGGGATTAAAAAAATGCATGATGGCTTTACCTGTCCGAAAAGATTTTATTGATACTCTTTGATCTCGATCTCACCGTTGATGGCCAGCAGCGCATTATCGGCCAGGGCACCCATTTCGTCCTGCCCCGGATAGACATATACAGGTGCAATGCGATAGACCCGCTCGATGATCAGATTACAGAACCATTTGCTATTGGCAATTCCTCCGGTGATCAGTATACCATCGACCGAACCTTTCAGCACGGTGGACATGGCGCCAATCTCTTTGGCTACCTGATAAGCCATTCCTTCCATCACTTTCAGGTATTTTTCGTCACCGTTTCTCGCTTCCTTTTGCGCTATGTAAGCATCGTTGGTGCCCAGGTAGGCCATCATTCCTCCTTTGCCTACAATCATTTCAGACATTTTCTCGTAGCTGTAAATGCCGCTGTAGGCCACTTTCAGTAGTTGACCCACGGGCAGTGATCCCGAACGTTCCGGTGAAAAGGGTCCATCGCCATCAAGACCCTGATTAACGTCGATCACTTTTCCATGCTGATGGGCCCCCACGGTGATACCCCCTCCCAGATGGACCACGATCAGATCAAGATCCTCATACTTTTTCATGATCGATTTTGCATGTGAACGTGCAATTGCTTTCTGATTCAAAGCATGAAAAATCGATCTTCTTTCAAAAAGCGGATGGCCCGACAAACGTGCCAACGGTTGTAGCTCATCTACCACTACCGGGTCGGCAATGAATGCGTCTGCCGATGGGAGCAGCTGTGCAATATCATACGCAATAAGCGCTCCCAGGTTGCTCGCATGCTCGCCCCGTTTGCATGCCAGCAGATCGTTTCGCATTGCTTCATTCACCCGGTACACACCCGATGCAATCGGCTTCACCAGACCTCCTCTGCCAATCACCGCGTCGATGGAATCAACAGGCACATCGGCACCCTGAAGCTCCTGATAGATGATCTCCTTCCGGTATGCATACTGATCGGTGATCTTGTCAAACTTACGCAATACTTCGGGAGCATGCTTGATGGTTTTCAGAAAGATCACCTTCTCTTGTTGATAAATTGCGATCTTGGTGGATGTAGATCCGGGGTTGATGACCAGAATGCGTGTATTTGTTGCCATATATTGTTAATTGATTAGATATTTGATGATGATTTCAGACAGGCGGCCAGGGCGATGGCGTACAACTTGCTTCGTTCATCATCCGAACGAGAAGTCAGTACTACCGGCACGGAAGCACCCATCACTACGGCGGCAGACACAGCTCCGCCCAAAAAGTTAAGCGCTTTGTAAAACATATTTCCCGCTTCAATATCGGGTACCAGAATGATGTCGCAGTCGCCTGCCACTTCACTCTCTATTCCCTTGTTCCTGGCTGCCTCCCTGCTTACGGCAATATCTATCGCGAAGGGACCGTCCACGATACATCCTTTGATGGAACCCTCCTGATTCATCTCTTTCAAACGGGCTGCATGCAGCGTTGCCTCCATTTTGGGGTTTACCTTCTCTACCGCGGCAACCACGGCGACCTTTGGATGTTTGACACCTATGAGGTGACAGGCTTTGACGGCGTTCTGTATAATTTGCACCTTCTCCTCCAGACCGGGTGCAATATTCATGGCCACGTCCGTCACGCAGAAAAGTTTGTGATAATAGGGCGACACAAAGAAAGCCACGTGACTTAACATCTGCTCCGTACGCAACCCTGCTTCCCTGTCGAGGATGGCCCTTAGCAAATCGCTTGTAGAAACATGGCCTTTCATGAGGATGTCCGCACTCCTCTCTTTCACAATTGCCACGGCCATACGTGCTGCGGATGCCGCTCCTTCACGGTTGTCCAGCAATTCCATCCCTTCCGTAGTGATACCCGCTTTACACGCGGTTGCAGCTATCCTGTCGCTATCACCTATCAGCAGGGGGGTAATAAACCCTTGCATCATGGCATTATGCAATGACACCAGCACATCCTCGTCTTCCGCGGCGGCTACCACCACGGTGCATCTTCTTCCTTCTTTGGCGCGTTGCACCAGTACCGATAAATCGCGGATCGACATAATAGCAATATTGAAACTTATTTCTTACAAAAGAACAATTTTTTTTG
>DHTF01000061.1 GCA_002411515.1 Proteiniphilum sp. UBA5267
TATCCCGAACTCACGTTAATATTTATGCAGTTTCTCTTATGCATAAGTTATGTGCATGATTTCATAAACAATATCTTTTCCGGGCCGTTTCAAAACAACTTTGTCCCCCATTTTTTTATCAATCAATTCATTTGCCAAAGGCGATATAAACGAGATTTTCCCTTTGGAAACATCGGCCTCATCCACGCCTACTATTTGAAGAGTTTTGATTTTCTTCGTTTCTTCTATCTTGAGAGTTACCCGGGCACCAAACCTTATTTCATTTTGTGGCTGCTCGTCTAAATGAACTACGATGGCTGTATCGATGCGGTTGTTCAACAAATACAATTTTGCATTGATATGGTTCAATGCTATTCGTTTTTCATTTTCACCGGTTTTATTCAGCTTTTCTTTTTCACTGACAAGTTTCTCTTTCTCTGCCAACAGTTCATTCATGCCTGTCGGGGTTACATAGTTCATTGCTCCTTCCGGTAAATGAGCTCTGGGCGGAACCATCGGAATTTCTTCCTGATCACCTTCTTTGACAAATCCTCTGCTCATGACTTCTTTGATTATACTGTTTTTCTGTTAGATAAAATAGATTGATTAAGCTCTGCAAACATAGTTTGATTCATCTGAATATTCAAATCTTTTGCGCAATTTTCCCGTTCTCTCCTTCAAGGTTCATAATATTTTTTCCTACATGCGATATAAATTTTAAGCAGTATACCCCGCGCATGATAGCGATGAATCTCTTTTTTTTATTCCGAAAATTTGTGAGAAAAAATAATTGTTCGTAATTTCGCGAACAATTATTCGATATGGAAAAAACAAAGCATACGTTGCAAACAGCAGAACAGGAGATTGTGGCCCGCATGGCAAAAGCATTGGGTCACCCTACACGGATTGAGATTCTGGTATTTCTTGCTTCCCAGAACAGTTGTTTTTTCGGTGATATTCACGACGAGCTTCCCATCGCAAAATCCACTGTTTCCCAGCATCTGAAGGAATTGAGAGACGCAGGCTTGATTCAGGGTGAGATTGAAGCGCCCAAAGTCAGATATTGCATCCACAGGGAAAACTGGGAAATGGCCCGGAAGCTGTTCGCTGACCTTTTCGGTTTATTCGATGGAAAGGAGATGAATTGCTGAATAGGCATATATTTTTTTCTTTGAAATGTTCGTTGTTCGGCGAACTATGTATCTGGTTGACTAATTGTAATGATAGAATATTCAACTAAATAAACAGATAATGAAGACAATCGAAATTTTTGATCCGGCCTTGTGTTGTCCCACAGGATTGTGCGGTCCCAACATTAATACAGAGTTGATGAGAATAGCCACGGTCATGGATGCATTGAAAAAAAGAGGGGTGAATATCCTGCGGCATAATTTAAAGGATGAACCCGGAGCATTTGTGTCGAATCGTGTCGTAAACCAATGTCTCCAGGAAAAGGGTGCCGATGCGTTGCCGATCACACTGCTCGATGGCGAGATCGTTCTATTGAAGAGTTATCCTACCAACAAACAGCTAAGCGAATGGACGGGGATTTCACTCGACTTTGTGCCAGTCAGATAACACGCATAATGGAGAAAGATGAAAAATTTTAATTTGTCAGAATCGGCATTCACCAAATATCTCTTTTTTACCGGCAAAGGAGGTGTGGGTAAAACATCGGTCGCCTGTGCCACTGCGACAGGTCTGGCAGACCAGGGAAAGAAAATCCTGTTAATCAGTACCGACCCTGCTTCCAACCTGCAGGATGTGTTCGCACAAAAACTGAACGGACAAGGTACATCCATCGCTCAGGTGCCCGGGTTGACGGTTGTAAACCTCGATCCGGAACAGGAAGCGGCTGCTTATCGGGAGCGTGTCATCTCTCCCTTCAGAGGGATGCTTCCCGATAGCGTGCTACAAAATATGGAAGAACAGCTCTCGGGTTCCTGCACAGTTGAAATTGCCGCATTCAATGCATTTTCAGACTTCCTTACCGATGGCTCGAAAAGAGCGGAATATGACCACATCATCTTCGACACGGCACCTACAGGGCATACGTTGCGCATGCTGCAGTTGCCCTCGGCATGGAGTACCTTTATCAGTGAAAGTACGCATGGAGCATCGTGTCTGGGACAGTTGTCGGGACTGGAAGAGCGGAAAGATATCTATAAAGGAGCTGTGCAAACGTTGACAGACAGCAACAGCACCCGGCTTATATTGGTCAGCCGCCCGGAAACATCTGCCTTGAATGAAGCCGCCCGTTCATCGCGTGAGTTGCAACTACTGGGCATTCACAATCAGATTCTGATTATAAACGGCGTTTTGCAGCAATGGCAGGATGAGGACAAGGTGTCGACCGAGATTCACGAAAAACAGCAGTCGGCTTTGCAAAACATACCCGTTGAGATAGCCGGTTACCCTGCTTTCATCGTTCCCTTGCGTTCTTATAATTTATCTGATGTTACCAATATCCGCAGGTTGTTGCATGAGGATGAGGTAGATTTGATCGAGAACTATGAACCAATCAGAAAAGAGAAAGGGTTGGAGCATTTAATAGACGATCTTTTTACATCCGGCAAACGGGTCATCTTCACAATGGGGAAGGGAGGGGTCGGCAAAACTACTTTGGCGACAGACATCGCACTTGGCTTGTCGTCCCGAGGTGCCAAAGTTCACCTGACGACAACCGATCCGGCAAACCACCTGAATTACGATCTTGCCATAAGGGCCGGCATCTCCGTGAGTCGCATTGATGAAGCCGTGGAATTGGAAAAATACAAGAATGAGGTGCGCAGCAAAGCCCCGGCAAACATGCGCGACGAAGATAAAGCGTACATAGAAGAGGATTTGCGTTCCCCCTGCACCCAGGAAATAGCCGTGTTCAAGGCTTTTGCAGAGATTGTGGACAAAGCAGGAGATGAGATTGTGGTGATCGATACAGCACCGACAGGGCACACACTGCTCCTGTTGGATTCTACGCAAAGTTACCACAGGGAAGTGGAGCGGACACAGGGTATCCCCGACTCGGTCAGCAGGCTTTTACCCCGACTGCGGGATCCCGACGAAACAGAGGTGGTGATTGTTACCCTGCCCGAAGCAACACCCGTATGGGAAGCGGAAAGGCTGCAGGCCGACTTGAAAAGGGCTGGCATACTCAACAAATGGTGGGTAGTCAATGCCTGTCTTTCTATGGTGAACACGGTAAATCCTTTCCTGCGGTCAAAAGCGCAGGGTGAAATTGCGTGGATTGACAAAGTGAGGGAACTTTCGGATGAAAATACCGCGTTAATTGAATGGAAAAATATATAATCGGCATGATGGATAAAAGTTATCTGTTAAAAGAAGCGGTAAAGCAAAAATACGGAGAAATTGTTTTGCTAAATAAGGACGCATCCTGTTGTGCATCGTCTTGTTGTTGCAACGGAGGTGATGCTGTAATGAGTGAAGACTACAGCAATATGGACGGATACGTTGCCGATGCGGATCTGGGTTTGGGATGCGGACTCCCTACTCAGTTTGCGAACATCCAAAAAGGAGATACCGTTTTGGACTTGGGCTCGGGAGCTGGAAATGACTGTTTTGTCGCGCGTGCTGAAGCCGGTGAATTGGGCAAGGTGATCGGTGTGGACTTTACACCGGCAATGGTCATCAAGGCACGGGACAATGCTGCTAAAAGAGGATTTAAAAATGTGGAGTTCCGTGAAGGTGACATAGAAAATTTGCCAGTAGAGGATAATTCTGTGGATGTCGTTATCAGCAATTGCGTACTTAATTTACTTCCTGCCAAGGATAAAATATTTCACGAAATATATCGGGTGTTAAAGCCCGGGGGTCATTTCTGTATTTCAGATATCGTGCTGCAGGGCGAACTTCCGAAGGAACTGTCGCGTGCTGTGGAGATGTATGTGGGCTGTGTTTCCGGTGCCATACTACAGGAAGAATACATTGCGGAAATATCAAAAGCAAGATTTCAGGAAATTGAAGTCAACCGCAGAAAGAAGGTGGACATCCCCGATGAAATACTTTTGGAATATCTGGATAAGGATTCTTTGCGCGCATTTAAATCGGGAGGGTCCGGCATCTTTTCAATCACGGTAAGCGCAAAAAAATAACAAATATATGAGAAAAAGAATTTTGATTTTGTGCACGGGAAACAGCTGCCGAAGCCAGATGGCACACGGCTTTCTACAGTCGTTCGATCCGGAACTGGATGTGCATTCTGCCGGTACCCACGCAAGCGGGAAATTGAATCCCAAAGCTGTGGAGGTCATGAAAGAAGCGGGAATCGATATTTCACATCATACTTCCGACAGTGTAGACAAATATCTGGGTGAAGAGTGGGATTACGTGATCACGGTCTGTGGCGGGGCGAACGAAAGCTGTCCTGCTTTTATGGGAAAAGTGAAACACCGGTTGCACATTGGATTCGACGATCCCTCGGATGCTACGGGAACACCCGAATTTATCCAGTCGGAGTATATCCGTGTACGCGATGAGATAAAAAAAGGGTTTCACGATTTTTATGTAAATCATATCGTCCGTTGATAAAAAAGAAACTTGAGCGATCTTCATTGCTCCCAAAATACGACATTCATGAGTAAAAGCAACATGCGTTTTCTGGACAGGTACCTTACCCTGTGGATATTCCTGGCGATGGCTCTGGGCGTAGCCTTGGGTCATTACATTCCTTCTTTCGGCGGAAGAGTCGATTCCCTCTCGCGGGGAACAGTCAACATTCCGCTGGCCATCGGTTTGATCCTGATGATGTACCCTCCCTTGGCAAAAGTGAATTACAGGCTGATGCCCAAAGTGTTCACCAACGGGAAGGTCCTTACCCTCTCGCTCGTGCTGAACTGGATCATCGGACCCATCCTGATGTTCCTGCTGGCTATTCTTTTCCTGCGTGATTACCCTGAGTACATGACCGGTGTGATCCTGATCGGATTGGCGCGTTGCATTGCCATGGTGCTGGTGTGGAACGACCTGGCGGGTGGAAACAGCGAGTATGGTGCCGGTCTGGTCGCACTGAACAGCATCTTTCAGGTATTCTTTTACAGCTTCTATGCGTGGCTGTTTATTACGAAACTGCCTCCACTGTTCGGTTTTGAGGGGGCCATCGTGGATATCTCCATCGGTACCATTGCCAAAACCGTGGCCATTTACCTGGGTATTCCATTTATGATGGGAATACTGAGCCGGCTGATTCTGGTAAAAGCAAAGGGCGTGGCATGGTACGAAAAGAAGTTTATCCCTGCCATATCACCCCTTACACTGATTGCTTTGTTATTCACCATTGTGTTGATGTTCAGTCTGAAGGGTGATCTCATTGTACAGATTCCGATGGATGTGGTGCGTATTGCCATTCCACTGATCATCTATTTTACCTTGATGTTTTTCATCAGTTTTTTTATTGGCAAAGCAATGAATACTTCCTACGACAAGAACGCTTCCATCTCGTTTACCGCATCGGGTAACAATTTCGAACTGGCCATAGCTGTGGCCATCGGCGTTTTCGGGCTACACAGCGGAGAGGCTTTTGCCGGTGTGGTAGGTCCTCTTGTGGAGGTGCCGGTGCTTATTTTGCTGGTGAATGTGGCGAAATACTTCCAAAGAAAATATTATCCGGCACATACAATAGCGAAGTGACTCATTTTGAAGAGGTATCACAAACATTCTGAGAGAAACATTTGTTTATACTGAACATATGTAATTACAGTATAAACGATAAATGTATGATCCGCAAAGAAATTATCATTGACCAGCCTGTTGAGAGAGTGTGGGAGGCACTTACCCAACCCGAAGAGATGAAAAACTGGTATTTCAATATCTCTAACTTCGAACCCAAGGAAGAAGAAATATTCGATTTTATCGTTTCTTTTACCGACGAAGATGGAGAACACAATTTTCGTCATCTGTTTAAAATGGTGAGGGTAATTCCCGCTGAAAAGCTGCAACATACGTGGGAGTATCCGGGCCATAGCAGAGGAACCTCCGTGCTAACCTGGGAGCTTTTTCCTCGTGAGGAATCCACTGTGGTGGTGCTTACCCACGAAGGGACGGAGACTTTTCTCGATGAAGGTAGCAAGTATTTTACCAAAGAAAGTTTTCTTGCCGGATGGACCGATATTTTGCAGAGATTCAAAGAATATCTCGAAAATGAGATATAATAACGTGAGTTCGGGATAA
>DHTF01000057.1:0-411 GCA_002411515.1 Proteiniphilum sp. UBA5267
CTTCTCTTCGGGTGTCTTCATCACGGGCGAGAGGCCGAGATAGAGCAGGTAGAGGCCATACAGCCCTCCCAACGTTGCCACAAGCGACAAACTGGGAATCAACAGGAGTATCCCGGCCACGCACATGGGCGTATACGAGTAGGCCACCAAAGAGAATGCCTTATCAAAATTTTTGACGGACTCAAATTTATCGGCGAGAAAAGCGATAATCAATGCCGACAGGTAAGCTCCTCCCAAGGTAGCGATAAAAGAGGTCAGTGCATGGCGGATGCCGAAATTTGCGAAACTCGTGTGAATTCCCATCAGATTGAATCCGAAGATCCCGTACCCGATGAATCCCGCAATAGCGGGGATGAGCGCCAGAGGAATAAGGTAGGCGGTTAATACCTTCAAGTGTGTATCGTTTTTTTC
>DHTF01000057.1:646-18232 GCA_002411515.1 Proteiniphilum sp. UBA5267
ATTTCCATAAAACACTGATTTTTTATTTTTATTAAATTAGACTGATCGTTTATTTGTATCAGCATCTTTTCGGTTTGACTCCGGTTAATTCCTCTTTGTGTTGTCTGAAGCAAAATTACCCGATAAAATTTATAAAAAACACCCCCAAAAAGGGGTTTTTGGGAGGTAATTGAAAAAATCATCGTGCAACAGAATAAGTGACACGGGAAGGGATGAGAAAAGGCAAATAACAACCGCATAAAGCGGTCAATGACACGGAGCGGATGAAAAATGTGTAACAGGGATGGGGTAAAATCAGTCAGTTGGTATTATCTTTGCACCCACAAACAAAAAACAGTACTCAGACGAAATGGCAAAAGAATTGAAGGAGATTACTCCCCGCAGCAAAGACTATTCACAGTGGTATCTCGATGTCGTGATCAAGGCCGACCTGGCCGAAAACTCAGCCGTGAGAGGCTGCATGGTGATCAAACCATACGGTTACGCGATCTGGGAAAAGATGCAGCGTCAGCTGGATGACATGTTCAAGGAAACGGGGCATATGAATGCCTACTTCCCACTGTTCATCCCCAAATCATACCTGAGCAGGGAGGCCGACCACGTGGAAGGTTTTGCCAAGGAGTGCGCCGTAGTAACACACTACCGCCTGAAAAATGCACCCGACGGCAGCGGTGTGGTAGTAGACCCCGAAGCAAAGCTCGAGGAGGAGCTGGTGGTACGTCCCACCTCAGAAACCATCATCTGGAGCACCTATAAAAACTGGATCCAGTCCTACCGCGACCTGCCCCTGCTCATCAACCAGTGGGCCAACGTGGTACGGTGGGAGATGCGCACCCGTCTCTTTCTGCGTACGGCAGAATTTCTCTGGCAGGAAGGCCACACGGCACACGCCACGAAGGAAGAAGCGGTGGAAGAAGCGGAACGGATGATCAATGTGTATGCCGAATTTGCAGAGAAATATATGGCGATGCCGGTTGTGAAAGGTCTCAAGTCGGAGTCGGAACGTTTTGCCGGCGCCCTCGACACCTACACCATTGAGGCACTGATGCAGGATGGCAAGGCATTGCAGTCGGGCACCTCGCACTTCCTCGGACAAAACTTTGCCAAGGCATTCGACGTACAGTTCTCCGATCAGAACGGAAGCCGCGACTACGTGTGGGCCACATCCTGGGGTGTCTCCACCCGCCTGATTGGCGCGCTGATCATGTCGCACTCCGACGACAACGGACTGGTGCTCCCCCCCACCCTGGCACCCTGGCAGGTGGTGATTGTGCCCATCTACAAAAACGAAGAACAACTCCAACAGATCAACGAGAAGGTGGCCGGAATCGTCGCGAAGTTAAAATCTCTCGGCATTAGCGTGAAGTACGACAACAGCGACAACAAGAAGCCGGGATGGAAATTCTCGGAATATGAACTCAAGGGGGTGCCGGTGCGGCTTGCCCTGGGAGGGCGCGACCTGGAAAACAACACCATCGAGGTGGCCCGCCGCGATACACTGACAAAGGAGACCCTCTCGTGTGAAGGCATCGAACAGCACGTGCAGGCACTGCTCGAGGAGATTCAGGAAAATATCTACAGGAAGGCTGCCGACTTCCGCACAGCCCAGACCCGGGAGGTGAACAGCTACGAAGAGTTCAAGGTGGAGATTGAAAAAGGTGGTTTCCTGCTCTGCCACTGGGACGGCACGGCTGAAACAGAGGCGTTGATCAAAGAGGAAACCAAGGCCACCATCCGCTGCATTCCACTGGAGGGTGATAAAACACCGGGCAGCTGCATGGTCACCGGCAAACCATCACCCCAGCGGGTTATCTTCGCACGGGCTTACTAATCTCAAAAACCGGTCATGGCAACCTTCACGCAGTGGATCTCCGCCTTTCGGTTGCGGACACTCTTTCTGGCCGTCGCCACTGTCGTCCTCGGCAGCGCGTTGGCCTGGCATGAACGCAGCTTCAGCACCACCATCTTCCTGCTGTCCCTGCTGCTGGCGGTTGCCATCCAGATCCTGGCAAACCTGGCGAACGACCTGGGTGACTTTCAAAAAGGAACCGACACCACCGGCAGGCGGCAAGGCCCCACCCGCGCGCTGCAGAGCGGGAAGATATCCCAAAAGGAGATGAAAGGAGCGGTCGTCCTCTTTACGATCCTTTGCCTGGTGACAGGCCTGGCGCTCATCTGGAGCGCCACACCTTTCGGAGATGCTTCATCGGCGTGGGTCATGCTGGTCCTCGGTGCAGGCTCCATCCTGGCAGCGCTCTTTTACACCATGGGAAAGCATGCCTACGGCTACCGAGGCTGGGGCGACCTGTTTGCTTTCCTCTTCTTCGGTCCCGTACCGGTGATCGGCACCTGGTTCCTGCATACCCACATCATCGGCTGGCAACCGGTGCTGCCAGCCATCGGACTGGGACTAATCAGCACCATGATACTCAACATCAACAATATGCGGGATATCGAGAACGACAAGGCATCTGGCAAGATCACCCTTGCCGTCAAGCTGGGATTACCCAGTGCAAAAGTGTATCATATACTGATGACCCTTATTTCCTTTGCCTGCTTTGCCGGATACAACATCCTTTTTGAAGCGGCACCCTGGTACCGGTATGCTTATCTGCTGGTCTTTCTGCTGCCTCTTGCAATCGTGATCGAAATCAGACACAAAGAGGGGCAAGCGCTTGATCCCTACCTGAAGCGAACCTCCCTCTCGGGTTTCCTCCTGGCAGTTGCGTTTGCCCTCTGCATCAACTTATAAAGTTCTCTATTTCAATTCCAATTCCACCACACAGACGGTTTCATTGGGAAGAGGCCCCAATTGTAGCACTATGCCGTTCGCAGCCTTGGTAAATTTCACCGGTTTCTTGTCGATGAACCACTTCGCGGAAGCTACCTGCTTCCCCTCCATGGGCAGATAAAGTGCCTCATCCTTCAGGTTCAGGATATGCACAAAAAGTCTGTTCCCCTTTTGTGTAGTCACACCCCAGTCGCGTGGCGCAATAAAACCACCGCGGGTACCATAGATTGTCTCTCCATAAGTTTTCAGCCAGGCGCCCATTGCGTTATAGCGTTCAATGGCTATGTCGGGGAAGGTTCCATCGGGTCGCGGGCCCACGTTCATCAGCAGGTTGGCATTGTTGCCTGCCGCCTTCACCAGATAATGAATCAGCTCTTTTTCTGTTTTGTAATTCTTGTCGGTGATGTTGTATCCCCACGAGTGGTTCATGGTTTCACAGGTCTCCAGTGGCAACTGACCAACAGTTGATGTGCTTGAATAGCCCGATTGATTTTGTCCAGGCAAATCCTTCTCAAAGGTCTGCCCGTCTTCTCCTTCAACGGGAGCAAGGTGGTGGTTGTTGATGATCATACAACCTGGCTGGATGGCGTGAATATGGTCATAAATTTCCCGCATGCGCCAGTCGAAATCTGCCGGCTGATCCCACTGTCCGTCGAACCAGATGGCCCCAATCTCTCCATAGTTTGTCAACAACTCGGTCAACTGACCCAACATGAAGTTGTGGTAGTTCTTCCACTCACCTTTTTCGGTGCGACCCACGCCATTTCCTGTCCTTCCCATGGGATTATAATCGGCACGACTCCAATCGAGCAGGGAATAGTAAAAGTGCAACTTGATGCCCTGCTTGTGGCATTCATCAGCAAGTTCCTTGATCACATCGCGACCGAATGGTGTGGCATCCACGATATTGTAGGGCGACTGTTTTGTGCCGAACATCGAGAAACCATCGTGGTGGCGTGAGGTGATGCAGATATACTTAGCACCGGCAGCTTTCACATCCGACACCCATTTGGCGGCGCTGAAATTCGACGGGTAAAAGCCATTTGCCAGAAGGGCATACTCCTGATACTGGATGTTCTTGTTATTCATGATCCACTCCCCGTCGGCCATCATGCTGTAGATACCCCAATGGATAAAAACGCCAAACTTCATATCCTGAAACTCTGCACGATTTTGCAGGTTATCTGCTGTCGGAGTATAAACTTGTTGAGCTACTGCACCGGCTGTGATCCACAACAAGGCAAAAAATAAAATGATCGTTCTTTTCATGTATTGTTAATTTTGTGATGAGTGATTGGTCGTCTCCATGAAATAAATCAGTCGCGTTACAGCTGCGGCATCATTAAAATCGACTTTTTGCTCTTTCAGATACTGATCGAGCTGCTCCTTGTCCTTTTTGAAATGGTTCTTGAGTTGTCTCATTGTTCTCCACTCTTTCCACTCGTCCCCATCCCTCAGGTAGTAAATGTTGAAAGGCTTGACTTCAAAGTCGTCGGGCAGCTTCAAATCATATACCCTGCCGCCAGCCGCCCAGCTCGAGTAGCTGTCGACAGACGATGTCTGCGACGTGCCCCCATAAGCGGAAGGTTTTCCGGGCGGTATAACCTTGCATTTATAATAGGCCAGAAGGGTAAAATCATCCTGGTGAAGCAGCTCCATGAACTTCCTGTTGTGCACGACAAACTTTCTATCGTGCAAAAAGACGGTGTCCACCTGGCTCAACGAAGGTTCTGCTATGGCCAGCTTCTGTTCGTTCTGCAGGAAGACCATCTCTTCCGATGCAGCATTGTAATTGAGTTTTGCCGGATTCCTGCGGCCATCTCTCATCAGCACCACCCCGTCTCTGAATTCGGGAAGCAGATAGTGTGAGATCTCTACCCCTTTCTGGGCAAAGAGTGCAAGCGACTGCAGGAAAAAGAGAGAGAGCAGCAGAGGTCTGCAAAACCGGCTGTAAATGGCTTCCATCACTTCCTTTCGAAACGTTACGGGGTATGTTTGTTTCATAGACAGATAACTTTAACTGGTTTAGCTTAACTTAAAAAGATAAAGATACGTGATCTTTTTTTTTTCTAAAAATAATTAACATAAACAAGCAACAGTTTGCATTCCTGTAAAAATATTTTATAACTTTGTTTTGACTATCAACCAATCTCTTTCATCATCATGTTCGATAACAGCAAACGTGCTTTTATAGCGATTAACGACGGAGCAGAAGTGTGTCTGATACCCAAAATGGCCAACCGCCATGGTCTCATTACCGGTGCCACAGGAACCGGGAAGACCGTCACCCTCCAAACCCTGTCCGAAACTTTCAGCGAAATGGGTGTGCCCGTCTTCGCGGCCGACATGAAAGGCGATCTCTCCGGTGTGGCCAAAACTGGCGGAAACAAAGAGAGCGTGAATAAACGGGTGGAAGGTTACCAACTCCAGGAGAAAGGATTCGAATACAAAGCTTTCCCGGTACGTTTCTGGGATGTCTTCGGAGAACAGGGTCATCCCGTGCGGACGACCGTCACCTCCATGGGACCGCTGCTGCTGGAACGACTCCTTGATCTGAACGAGACGCAGGGAGCCATCCTGACCATGGCTTTCCGGATTGCCGATGACCATAACCTGCTGCTGATCGACCTGAAGGACCTGCAGAAGATGCTCCAGTACATCGGCGACAACCGCCAGGAATTTACCACAAAATATGGCAACATATCTCCCGCCAGCATCGGTGCCATTCAACGGGGGCTGATGCGACTGGAGAGTGAGGGTGCCGCCAAGTTCTTCGGCGAGCCCGATCTGGAGATCACCGACTTTATCCAGACGGAACAAGGCAAGGGGGTCATCAACATCCTGGCTGCCGACAAGCTGATGAACTCGCCCCGCGTATATACTACTTTTCTGCTCTGGCTGCTCGACGACCTCTATGAGACCCTGCCCGAGGTGGGTGACCTGGATAAACCCAAGCTGGTCTTCTTCTTCGATGAAGCACACCTGCTTTTCAATGACATGCCCTCGTCCCTGCTCGAGAAGGTGGAACAGATTGTCCGCCTTATCCGTTCGAAGGGTGTGGGTGTCTATTTCTGCACCCAGAACCCGGCCGACATTCCCGAACGCATCCTCGGGCAACTCGGCAACAGAGTGCAACATGCCCTGCGTGCCTACACACCCAACGACCAAAAGGCGGTGAAGGTAGCCGCCAACACATTTCGCTCCAACCCCAAATTCAATACCGAAGAAGTCATTACCCAGCTCAATACGGGTGAAGCGCTCGTCTCTTTTCTCGATGAGAAGGGAGCTCCGCAGATGGTGGAACGGGCCAACATTCTTCCTCCGCAGGGGCAAATAGGACCCCTCACAGAGGGGGAACGCGATCTGATTCTCCGAAGCTCGCTTATCTATGGCGTGTATGAGAAGCTGATCGACCGCGAGTCTGCCTTCGAGATCCTCTCCCAAAAGCAGGAGCTCCTTGAAGAAGAACGCAGCAAAGCCGCCGAGGAGAAAGAAAGGATCCGCCAGCAGAAGGAGGCTCAGAAAGCGTTGTTGGAGGAGGAGCGGGCAAAGCGTGCCGTAGCGCGGCAGCGGAAAGCCGACCAGGGTATCTTGGGCGACCTCCTCACACAAGTGGGTCGCAGCACCACCCGGCAGATCAGCAATCAGCTGGGAAGAACCCTCACCCGAAGCCTGCTGGGTGCCCTTTTTGGGAAAAAATAAAAACATCAAGCATCTAACATGTACAAAATTCTTTTCCAGCATTATTTGCTGAAAGGTATCCGTTCGCCTGGATACTATAAAAACCTGATCGTCAATATTTTTGTTGGTCTTTCGGCACTTTATTTTCTGGCAGTGTTCCTGTTTCTGGGTTTCATGTTGCCAAAGTTACTAGAGGAAATCACGCCCGGTACCGATCCTGCCGTTACCTTCCATGGCATCATGATCTATGGGTGGTTTGCGCTGCTGATAATCCGCTATCTCATGCAGCCGCTGAACAGGCTCAACTTGGAGTACTATCAGACTCTGCCGGTCAAAAGATCGGTGCTAATGAACTATCTGATCCTGAAGCCCCTGCTAAACCCGGTCAACTATATCCTGCTTTGCCTGACCATTCCTTTCGCTATCACAGGCATCTTTCCTGCTTATGGCACCGCCGGTGCTCTTCGCTTTATCGGGATCAACATCTTTCTCATCTGGTTCAACTCCCTGCTGGCTCCCCTCCTGAAGCGGAAGTTTCACAACCTCCTTCTTGGAGCAACCCTGCTGCTGCTCATCGGCTGCGGCCTGGCTGCACTCGAGTATTTTAAGATCTTCTCGATCTTTGCCCTCTCACAGCGTCTCTTTGGGTTGCTGACCGAAACACCCTTCATCTGGATCGCCACAGTAACCCCGGGCCTACTGGCTTTCCTGCTCAACAAGGTTTACTTCAAACAAAACTACTATCCCGAGTCGTTTGAAAGAAAGAGAAATAACAGAGCCACCACGCAACGATTTACCTTCATGGAGCGCTTTGGAAAGATCGGCGAACTCATCTCACTCGAGATCAAGCTGGTGCTCCGCCACAAACGGACAAAAAGCACACTCTACACGGCATTGCTTTTTTTGTTCTATGGATTAATTTTTTATCCCAATCCCGTGTATAACCAGCAACCGGGGTGGCTTCTCTTCGTGGCCATCTTTATCACTGGCACCGGCATGCTGATATTCGGCCAGTGGATCATCAACTGGGATGGCGCCCACTTCGATTTTCTGATGACCCGCGACATCGATACCCACACCTATATCCGGGGTAACTATTACCTGTTGATGGCGCTCTGTGTGTCCTCGTTCATTGTCACCACACCCTACTTCTTTTTTGGCACCAAGATCATCTTCTATCACCTGGCGGCATTTCTTTACAATGCAGGTGTGAACATCTATGTCTACCTCTTTGGTGCCACCTTCAACACCAAGAGGCTGGAGCTTACCAAGGGGTCGGCGATGAATATGCAGGGAGTGGGTTATAAAAACTTCCTTGTAATGATTCCCCTGCTGGTTCTTCCCGTCATGCTGGTGCTCCTGTTTTCACTGTTTTCGGCCGCTCACATTGCGCTGATCATCATCGCCGTCCTGGGCCTTGTGGGCATTCTGTTCCGGGCGCCACTGCTCAGGGTAATCGACCGACAGTTCCTCCGTCGAAAGTATGCCCTCTGCACAGGATTCCGCAAGAGCGAATAAACATCGGCCTTTTACCACTTTTTGTCCATATAAAACAAAACATCTCTATGCAAGATTACGCACAACAACCTGACACTCTTTCAGCTGTACCCCCATCCCTTCCACCCCGGGCAGAAGCAACCAATACAATCACAGCCTCCAACCTGACAAAAAAATATGGCGGTGTCACGGTGCTCAACATACCCTCCCTCACCATCCGCAATGGAGAGAGCTTCGGCCTGGTGGGCAATAATGGCGCCGGCAAGACCACCTTCTTCAGGCTGATCCTCGACCTCATTGAAGCCTCAACGGGAGAAATACAGGTCGATGGTGAACAGGTAGCCCGTCGGGATGCCTGGAAATCGAAGGTGGGCTCTTTCCTCGACGAGGGGTTTCTGATCGACTTCCTCACACCCGAGGAGTATTTTGCCTTCACCGCACGCGTTTACCAAAAGTCGGAAGGCGACCTGGCGGCATTTCTTCAATCGATGGGTGACTTCTTCAACGGAGAGATACTGGGATCGGGCAAGCTTATTCGCGATCTTTCCAAAGGAAATCAGAAGAAAACAGGCATCGCTGCCGCCCTGATCGGTGACCCGCAGATACTGATCCTCGACGAACCATTTACGGCACTCGACCCTTCCTCACAGATTCGACTGAAGCGGATGCTCAATGAGCTCAAAACAACCCGCAATATGACCATGCTCATCTCCAGTCATGACCTCAACCACGTGACCGAAGTATGCGACCGCATCGTAGTACTCGAGAAGGGGTTGGTGGTGAGAGACATTCACACAAGTATCAACACGCTGAAAGAGTTGGAGTCCTACTTCGCCGTATAACCATGCCACCACGGAGGGTATGTTGCATCATTTTCGCACGCAGTAGGGTGTGGACCAGCTAAAAAAATGTATCTTTGCCCAGCTAAAATAAAATGAACCAATGAGCGAACATATACACGGTGAAACAGAGAAGAAGCAGAAAATGGGCCCTGTGGCCGACTGGTTTATCCGTCTGGCAAAAGGCACGCTGGTGGGTATCGGATTCATTCTTCCCGGGCTCTCGGGAGGCGTGCTGGCCGTCATCTTCGGCATCTACGACCCGCTGATTCGTTTTCTGGCCAACATCCGGCACAACTTCCTGAAGAACATACGATATTTTCTTCCAGTCGCCATTGGTGCGGCCCTCGGCATCCTGCTCTTTGCTGTGGTGGTGGAAAAAGCCTTTGGCAAGTATGCCGCACAATTTGTTTGTCTTTTCATCGGCTTCGTGGCAGGCACCTTCCCCTCACTCTACAAAACGGCAGGGAAGAAAGGCAGAAAAGGCGCCGACATAGGAATCCTGTTCGTATCCACACTCGCCATCTTTTTGTTGATGATTGTCGGTGGGCAGCAACTCACCGAGGTCGCACCCAACATCCTTGTCTGGCTTGGTTCGGGACTACTGATGGGGTTGGGACTGATTGTCCCCGGCATGAGTCCCTCCAACTTCCTCATCTACTTCGGTCTCTACGATAAGATGGCCATCGGCATCAAGGACTTCGACTTTGGTGTCATCCTCCCGCTGATCATCGGATTTGTGTTGTGTGTGCTTCTTTTCTCTAAAATTGCCGCATATCTTTTCAAGCAATACTACTCCGGCATGTATCACTTCATTCTGGGCATGGTAATCGGCTCCTCGCTGGCCATCTTTCCCACGGTGGTCTTCCCCGCCTTCAGTGCAGAGCAGCTTGCTGCCACAGGACTAAGTTTTGGTGGAGCCCTTTTCTTTTGTGCAGTGCTGTTCCTCGCCGGCACGTTGGCATCCTATCTCTTCAGCAAGGTAGAAGAAAAATACCCGCGGGAGGAGATTTTCTGATAGAGCATTTCAGGGCAACCAGCCCAAACTATCTGTCAGAGGGTTGGTTTTACGCCACCGTTCAAGCTCTTCATAGGTCTTCACATTTCCCGTAAATACCCCATGATATATCTCAATGCCGGGAATTATTACCTCATTCGGTACATCATACTTAATTTGAAGGATCGTTTTACGAAGTTCGGGAGTTAGTTTTTTTGTAATGGCATCGGTCGTTCTCTCTACTGTACCGTCGTATTTCGAACCTTTACGAATATGAATCATGTCGAATTTCCATATATCCATGCCTTTATCCACATACAAAGCATGCCATTCGATGCATTCTTCTTCCGTTTCGATGAGATTCCCATATTGAATTTCCTTCAATGACAATCGTTCTGCCAATTCTCTCATCACTGAAAAACTTTCCGGAATACTCACATCCCCGGTGTAGATATGAAGGTCGATATCCCGACTTTTCATCATTAAGCCCGTCTTTAACGATCCGACAATATTGACAGTCGCACCGATACTTTCCCACGATGGAATGATCCCGGTATCTTCCAGTATTTTCCAGGCTGTTCGCTGATTTCTTTCTGCCAGTTCAAAAATATTCATTTTACTTGGATTAAGGATGCAAAAATAGCGATAATTAGCCATTTTGCCCAAAAGAGCAATCAGAATGAAGAGTTGAAGCAAGTCTCTCTATACAGGAAATCTAAGGAGTGAAGGGCTTCTTCTGGTTAAAAAGATAAAAGCATCCGGAAATAGACAAATGGGCCGTTTTTGTCTATGAAACGGGCCATTTTCCATACAAACAGGGAGAAAAAACCCATATACACCTGAATATATGAGCATTAAGAGGCCAAAAAGAGTGTTAAACTGTTGCGATCGTGTTAAACATTTTCCTACTTTTATGCGTCATATTCAGCGTATATTTTTTATTTACTCTTTAAAATTTTTACAGTATGAAACGAGTAGCATTCATGACAATGGTAGCCATTTTCGCAATGAGCTTTTCTCTGATGGCACAGCAGCACAACCAAAGACAGCGTCAGGCACCTGGCGAAATGAGGTGGAGTGCCAAGGAACGGGCCGAGAATCTGGCCAAGCAGCTTGAGCTGACCGACAGCCAGAAGACAGAAGTCATCGCTCTTTTTGAAAAGCAGGATGCCGAGCGCGCTGCACAATTCAAGGAGCAGAAAGAAAAAGTAGGCCAGGACCGCGATGCACGCCGCACAGAAATGCAGGCACTGCGTGAAAAGGCCGTAGCCGAAAACGATGCCGCACTGGAGAAAATCATCGGAAAGGAAAAAATGGAACAGTGGAAGACAATGCGTGCCGAGAGAATGCAGAAAATGCGAGAAACAAACCGTCAGGGAAGACGCAACATGCCACAGCCACGGTAAAAAACTGCGAAAGAAGCAATTAGTAGATGGTTAGCATGTCGGGGGCCGGTTCATTTGTATGAGTCGGCCTCCTTCTTTATTAGTAGTACCGATCGTATATGGCCCTAAATGCTTTCGTACCCTTGAAGCGACCCAACCAGCTGTTGAGGCTGTCCAGGAGCAGTGGCGAGTCGCGACGCACCGCCCACGCTTCGAACTGTGTGAAGCCGATGTCCGTTACCACATCGATCTCCTCGAGGCTCTTGGCTAGGCGCAGTGCCAGTTTTTCATCGCACACTGTGAAATCAATGTCACCCGCAGCCACCATCATCACCAGCTGCTCCGCCTCATATGTGGGATGCTCCTCCACAAAGATCGTGTCTCCAATTTCATGAGAGAGGTTGCTCAACCGCAACATCGCGGGCGAGTCTTTCGCCACGTAAATGGTTTTCTTGGCCAGGTCCAGTTGCTGCCGGATGGGATCGATGCTGTCGTTGTACAACGCCTTGCGCTGCACCAACACCTGTTTGTTGAGCATGAGGGGAAGCGTAAAGGAGAAAATATCTTTCAACTGCGCATTCACGGGAATATTGCGGGCCACCAGATCATAGCGTTGATAGTGCAACCCTTCGAGATTGTCATCGAGGTTGTTCTCCAGGGTCAGTTGCACCTTCACACCCCATTCTTTCTCCAGTGCCTGCATCATCTCCAGCTGAAATCCGATCGCTGAATCACCGGAAACATAATAGCCAATGGAGTTGTAGTCGGTCACCACGCGCAGCTCTCCCGATGCCATGATCTCAGGGTAGTCCCGCGGAGACGCAGGCGGTCGCGCCGCACGGTTTATCGTGTGGCGCAGTGCAATCATGGCCGTGACGACCACGAGCAGCAGCAGGAGATAAAGATATAGTCGTTTCCTCAATACAAAGGACATTAATTATGCAGGTTCACAGAAAGACCCAGCTTCAATCCAAAGGGGTTCACCGGGTATCCCGGCAGGGAGAAATACTCCTGTGGCTTGATAATCTTCGTGGCAACGTTGTAGAACATCACGAAAAAGCGGGTCTGCTTCAGGTGTAAATTGGCATAAAGCGTGGAAATAGGATAGTTGCCTATTTCCTTTTCCTGTTGATTGTAAAATTGCAGCAATGCCGGCTCGTAACCCGGTGCATAATATTTGGTATGGTAGTGTGCGTCAACCCCCAGTTGGAGGGTGAGTTCATTCACAATTTTTGTTTTGAGGTACATGTTCGAATAGAGGCTCAGCATGGGTACGGGTATCACCTGTTCCTGCGACGATGTCTGATATACCAGTTGATTGTCCCAGTTGAAGATGCCAAGATGCAGGTTTTGCTCCACGCGGGCTGTCAGCACCTGGATGTTGTCGCCCTCCTGTTGGATGTTTCTATCCTGATCGAAATAGATCAGGTTCTGCACGTTCTCCACGCTGGCGCTCAGTGTGGTGTTGGTGAAGGGAATGTGGAGCTTGCCCCCCACATACACCCGGCGTATGTCGCCAAAATCGCGATCCCACTTGAAATATTTGGAGTAATAGTGATCCTGCAGATATTTGGGCCGCAGGTTTTTGATGTACGCCTCGGCAGCGAGCGTGGTACGGCGGCCGAAGAGGTCGAAGCCGGTCTCCACATCACCCATGGCCCTGAACTCACCCAGGTTCACACCCAGCACACCCATGTCGGCACGCAGGTTAAACAACAGGTTTTCGCCCTGCTGCTTGTTGAGCTGTCCTCCTAGCGTCACGGCGCTTTCACGATGTGTGCGGTAGCCTGTGCCCACACTGTCTCTCAGCGAATAATTGCGCAGGTCATACTCCAGGAAGGCGGTCAGCCCAAACTTCACCCACTCCCTGAATCCTTCGCGGAGGCCAAGGGAGACGCTGTTTTTAAAGGAAGTGTAGTGGATGCTGTCATCCACCGCCTCCGCATAATTGCGTTGGTTATAGAACTGGTCGATGCGCTGCATCTGCAGGCCACTGACATTCACATAAGCGGTGTCATACGACAGGAAGCGGCGATGCTGCTGTGTGTATTGCGATGAAAAGCCGATGCTTGCCACGGGCACGAAATGTCCCTGACCCTTGTTCAGCGAATCGCCTTCAATGTCGCGGTATCCCAGGTTGTAGCGTCCCGAGAGAAAGTATCTGTTGTTGCCCACCGTGTTCCATGTATTGGTGAACTTTGTGGGTATATCCTGTGAGGTGAAGCTCTGCCGTATTTCGTCGGGGTTGGTAATAAACAGCTCGTCGGTGATCCCGCCGTTCTCGAAGTTTTTCACTGAGCCCAGATTCATAAAAGCGTGTGCTTCAATCTTGTCGGAGAGGTAGTTGCCATAGAGGGAGAAGTTATTGTGTTTCACCGACTGCGACGCATAGAAGCCCCGTGCATTGATCATGTCGGCATCGAGGCCCACATTGAGCTTCTTCCCGAAGTTGAAAGTCAACCGTGCATCGAGGCGCTCCTCCCGTGTTTGCTTGGGCCCGGCACGGTGATAGCTCAGCCGTGAATAGGGTACGCGTGTATTGACAAAGAGCAGCTTCTCGGGATCTCTCAGATAAGGGGCATAGGCATTGTTAAAGAGGAAGGTCTCTGTCTCCTCCCTTTCGGAAAAGATCTTGGAGAACATGGGCGACCCCAATGGACCGAGGAAACCCATTGCCACCGACTGTCCATCGGGGAGTGTGGTTTGCTGGTAGTTGTGCAGCAGCGTGTCCGACTCGGCAGGAATACGGTTGCCGGTGCGTGCATCAATTCTCCAGAGCGTCATGCGGGCAAGCGCCTGCAATGAATCGGCCTCTGCACCGTGATCGTTGATCAGGTGATTGAGGGAGGATGACTGTCGCGGGAGGCGATCCAGCGAATCGGGATTGGTGGATATCTGCGACGAATCAGGCATGATGATACGGGCCTGAGAGAGCGCCGCCGACAGAGCGATCATCCACACAAAAAAAGATATGCAGAGCTTTTGTTTCATCGGGTGCAAATCTACATAAAAAAACGCCACGCAGCGACAAGCGACGCTGCATTTCTCTTGTTTTTGAGATTTTTTACAATGCCCTCATTCCGTGATGCCCATCGTGCGCATCAGAAAGCTGGCATTCATATTTCGGGCCACACCCTCCTGCAGCTTATAGCTGAAAGTAAGCCTCTCGTCCTGCAGCACGGCATCGAAATGCCAGTTGCTGATTTCCTGCGGAAACTCCTGCTCTAGGCTCCCCAGTGCCAGGTCGTGTGTGGCAATGATGCCATTGCCGCCAAGCCGCACCAGTCGCTTCATCAGTGCCAGTGAGCCCCGTTGTTTATCTTCGGAGTTGGTCCCCTTCAGTATCTCGTCGAGGATGATCAACAGTCCCTCTTCACCCGACTCCAGCCTGTCGATGATCATCTTCAGCCGCTTCAACTCGGCCAGGAAGTAAGACTCGCTGTTCACGAGCGAGTCAGATGTGCGCAGGTTGGTCAGCAGCCTACCCGGAAAGAATGTAAGCCGCCTTGCGCAGACTGGCAGGCCGACCGATGCCAGCAGATGATTGACACCGACTGTCCTGAGGTAGGTGCTCTTACCGGCCATGTTGGCTCCCGTCACGATCATGAAATAGGGTTCGCGGGCAATATCGATGTCGTTCTTCACACAGCGGTCATGCGGTATGAGGGGGTGTCCCAGTGCCTCACCCCGGAAGCAGGTGCTCGCGGCCACCTCGGGAAAGGTATAGTCCGGATGATTCACCGCGAAGGTGGCCATCGAAATAAGGGCATCCGCTTCGGCAAGCACCCCGAACCAGGTGTCGGTATCGTTCCCATGTTGTTTCATCCAGTGCGCTATGTTCAGGGCATAGCGGGTGGTCCACAGGAACAGGGGGTTCAGGAGCAGCATGGCGAGTGTGAAACCCAGGTCGAGGCTGCGGCTGTACTGCGACAAGGTCGCGATTGCCTGCGAAGCTTTCTTGTGGTGTGTCAGTTTCGCCTGCATGGCTTTCAACTGGGGAGCCTCCACCTTTTCCTGCTCCAGGAGTGTAAAAAGGCGTGCGCAGGCACTCAGCTGCTTCGATTTCTTGTCGAAGGTGAGCCAGGTGGCTTTCACCCGCTTCATCGGGAGAATCGACAAGGTGAGGGTAAAAAGATAGAGGTAAATAAACAATCCTCCGGGCACCACTCCTGCAAGCCACAACGCAAGATAGAGCAGATAAAGCAGGGGCGTTATCTGCACAGCCAGACTCCAGAAACGACTATGTGGCAGGCTATATGCAGCCTGTGGAACAGCAATCGGTGTGGTGTCGCCCTGACTTGTCGGGGCGGTGCGCATGCCCGCCACCCTGAATTGAAGACAAAAATCCTCCTTCATAATGAGTTCGGAAATGGCTTGTTGCCTGCCAATGATCTCTTCCTTCCCAGTGAGGGGAAACTGAATCATCGAGGCCAGTCGCTCTTTTCCTGCAGCCAGCGTCGTGCGGTTGATCTGTTGAAAAAGAGAGCGGTTACCAAAAACATCCAGATCAAAACTAAAAGGGTGTGCAGGATCGCTCTTTTCGGGAGCACCGTCGAAGGCCGAGAAATCATGCTGCAACGCTTTCAGTTCATTTTCAGCAATCTGCAGCAGCGATTCTGCCGACTCCTTCTCCTCCGACAGTCGGTTGTGATGTTTCAGCGACAGGGCGAAAGCGATGGCCATGAGCAGCAGCGCAGCAAAGAGCCACAGTAAGCTTTGTGTGAGCGCATAGACCACAAAGAAGCTCCCCACGAAGAGTGCAAGCCTGAAGAGGCCCTGCAGGTAGATTTTTTTTTTCAGTTTGTCTATCGTTTGCCTGTTCTCTGTGGCGAGCAGCTCATAGGAATGTATTCTTTCTTCTGTTGTCATCTCTTTTCGTGTTGGCTTGCATTGGCAGACCCTCTTATTGCGACTCCAAAATTACTGCTTTTCCTCCGCGTATCAAACAGGCAAACAAAAGAAATGCAGCCCGAACGATCTTCTTTACAAATTCATTGATATTTTTCGCGGTGTTTCAAATAATTCTCTTATCTTTGTGCCATCAAAACAACGAAATGAAAGCAAACTTGTTCCATCATCATCATTTTCATACTTGCAACCAGGCGAGTTGAGGCCGATATGTGTGAACACAAAACGCAATATATACAAAACCCGTCTGAATAACCTCAGGCGGGTTTTTTGTTCAAAACAACCTGATTTATTCCGACAAAACGAACCAAGTTATGGAGAATATAAAAATTGCTATCCAGAAAAGCGGCCGGCTGAGCGAGAAGTCGCTCGAGCTGTTGACCGAGTGCGGCATCAAGGTCTCTAATGGCAACAGGAAGCTGCGGACCGAAGCGCGTAACTTCCCCATGGAGATCCTTTTTCTTCGCGACGACGACATCCCGCAGTATGTGGAGCAGGGCGTGGCCGACATCGGCATCCTCGGTGAAAATGAAGTGTGGGAGAAAGACAAGGAGGTCGACGTGATCGAGAAGCTGGGCTTTGGCAACTGCCGCCTTTCGCTTGCCATCCCCAAGGATGAGGTCTACACCGGCCTCGATTACTTCCACGGCAAAAGCATCGCCACCAGCTACCCGAAGATCCTGCGCAAATTTTTTCAGGTGAAGGGCATCGACGTGAAGATCGAAGAGCTGGGCGGTAGCGTGGAGATTGCCACCGGCATCGGACTGGCCGACGCCATCTTCGACATCGTCAGCACCGGCAGCACCCTGCTGATGAACGGGCTCAAGGAGGCCGAAGCCATCATCAAGAGCGAAGCCGTGCTCATCGGCAACAAAAAGCTCTCTCCTGCAAAAACAGAGCTCCTTGAGCGGTTGTTATTCCGGATAAAGGCCTACAAGAATGGGCAGGGTAAGAAGTACGTGTTGCTGAATGCGCGCAATGAAGTGATTCCCGACATCGTGAAGCTGCTGCCGGGCATGCGTTCACCCAGCATCCTGCCGCTCGCCGACGAGGGTTGGAGTAGCGTGCACTCAGTGATCAGTGACGACGACTTCTGGGATATCATCGATGAGTTGAAGCGTCACGGCGCCGAAGGCATTCTGGTTGTCCCCATTGAGAAGATGATTCAATGACAGATGAGAGCTGAACGCTAAAAAAATAAAATGATGAAAACAACATCCAACCCGTCGCAGGCCAAATGGAAGAAGTTGGCTGAGCGGCCGATGATCAAACAGCGCAAGCTGATGGACACGGTCGAGAAGATGTTCTACGATATCCACCGCAAGGGAGACAAGGCCGTGCTGGCCTACAGCCGCAAGTTCGACTTTGCCGGCCAGGAAACGCTGGCCGTCGGCCCCGAGGTCATCGATCAGGCTGCCGCGCAGGTACCCGAACGGTTGAAGCAGGCCATGGCACTGGCAGCGAAAAACATCGAGACCTTTCACCGCG
>DHTF01000078.1:0-4588 GCA_002411515.1 Proteiniphilum sp. UBA5267
CCTATGGCCGAGGGCCATACGCTGGTCGTCCCCAAGGAGGAAACGGACTATATTTTTGATCTGGACGACAGTGGCTTGTCCGGATTGATTCTTTTTGCCCGCAAAGTGGCCAAGGCAATTGAAAGGGCCATACCCTGCCGTCGTGTCGGAATGATGGTCATCGGGCTGGAGGTTCCTCATGCACATATCCATCTAATCCCCATCCAGAAAGAGGGAGACATGTCTTTGTCTAACCCCCGGTTAAAACTCTCAGAAGTGCAGTTTGCCGAAATAGCGCAGAAAATTAGCGCCAAGCTTGATTAATAGCTTTTCACCACATCTTATTTAATTCTTCCGCCAACCGACTATAATCCTCCACGCGGACAACAACATCTCCTTCTCGGTTCAGGATAAAAGCAGTAGGAATTTCCCTCACGTTGTACATGGAGAGGAGTCGCGCATTGACCGATTGTGGGTCGCGTACCGTGATCCAGGGAAGGTTGTCGCCCGATATTTTCCAGAAATGTTCATCGGAATCGAATGATATCTGGTATATCTCGAAGCCCTTCGATTTGTACTGCTGATAAATCCGATTAAGATCCATGTTGTGCCTGGGGGAGAAGTCGGTATTATATACCACAAAATCGAGCAGCACTACCTTCCCTTTCAGTGATGACAAGGCCACCTTGGTTCCGTTTACTTCCTGCAAGACAATGTCGGGCAGTCCGGTTCCTGTTTGCACAGGTGCTTCCTGCAACAGTTTCGCTTGCTGCTCCTGCAGGCGGCGTACTTTCAGCGCATTCATGGTAAATTCGTAGAGATGCCTGGTGCGTTCCGTTTCGGGGTAATAACGGTTCCACGAAGTGGCGACGGTGCCAAACATGGCATAATCCTGCTTGTTGTAGGGATCAAAGATCAGGTAGTTATTTATTTTCTGAAACAGGGCATAATATGCTGCGGCGCTACCGGGATTGCCCAGAATGAGACGTGATATTTTTCCTTTGTAATCGTTCAGGACACTGTCGAGTTGCGTCAGAAAAGTCATGTCGTCGATCGATGTATCCTTATGCTGATTCTCCAGGATGCCGATCTGTGATGCGGTAAGCTGCACCAGGACATCTACCTCCTTCAGCTGATCATTTACCGGCGAATCGGCCACGGCGAATGAACGGTAAAAATCGGGAGCTTTGGCAGTGATCCGCAATGTCTCTGTTGAGTCCACCGCAAAAGCAGCTACCTGTTTTCCCATACGCAGCTGGTAAAATTCCGGATTTTCGGGTGCCGGCTGTTTGAAAGAAAAGGCACCTCCCTTTTTAAGGACTGCCGAATCGATTAATTCCGTTCCCGCAAGTCCGCGATGCTCCAGATAGAGTGTATCGCCGGAAGCGTCTTGTATCGTGCCATTTACATGAAAAACATTTTCTTGTTTGCAGCCAGTCAGTACACACCCTGTCAGCAGGGCAGCCAATAAAATCCCTTTTGTTATTCTCTTCATAAAAAAACAGGCATCCCAATACCGGGTTTATTTAGTTGTTGAAATTTGTGATAAAAGTACAAACTTAGCTATTTTTTGCCAGATATTATCCGACAAAGGAAAATATATTTGATGACATCAGCACTAGCTAAGTAAAATAATTAAATTAATATATGTTAGATAATGCACTAAACAGAGTAAGTCGCAAATCTCAATATAAAAATAAATTTAATATATTAGGGTTAATTACACAAAATATTAACTTAATTCGACCAGCATTCATATTACACACGCAAGAGATCTATCATTTAGATAGATATCGCCACAATCTCAATAAAATAAATATAAATTTTGTGCTAAGTCCCATTTTAATTCGCACAATTGTATTAATCATTGTTAATATTTCCAGTTGTAACCTTTTAGCGAAGAATTTGGTGATTTTACACAGAAATAATCATTTGTTTGGAATTTAAAATTGTCTTATATTGCGCTGTTTTTAATAGGAAATATATAGTATGAGGCGCAACGGCTACGAGCATCGTAGTCGGTTGTGTGTGAGCCTGATTTTCCATTGTGATCCACATGACCCAATCCTATAATATGATACATTTATCGACACAGCTGTCCGTTTTTAGTAATTACTATTCCGTTATTGACTTGGATACTTCATTTGTTCTCCTTTTATTGAATATAGAGGGTCCCCTTTTAAAATTACCCTTCAATATAAGTAATACAGTAGAAAGGCTTGCATATACAGGTGTGCTCATTTTTCTGCTGGCTTTTGTGGCATTGCTGATATACCTGCTTCAGGAGCGAACGAAAAAGAATAAGATACTGCAAAACGGCGAACAGATACGGAGTGACATATTTGCCAAGATCACCCATGAGTTTCGCACGCCACTGACCATCATTCTGGGCCTGAGCAAACAGCTGCGTGAGCAAAAGGACCTTTCGGGCAATAATTCGCTCGCCTATCTCAGCGCCATAGAACGACAGGGCCGCAACCTGTCCGACCTGGTGAACCAGTTGCTTGATATTACAAAGCTGCAGACGACCGATGATTCAATTGAGTGGAAGACCGGAAATATCATCCCCTTCGTGGAAATGATTTACGAGAATTACAGCATCTATGCCAGGCAGCAGGGTGTGGAATTACAGTTTTTCTGCAATGAATTGGAAATTGAAACCGATTTTGTACCCAACTACCTCCAGAAAATACTTCGCAATCTGCTCTCCAACGCGATCAAGTATAGCGAGGCCGGTTCCAAGATAAACCTCGTGCTTGCAAGAGACGAAAAAGATACGAAGAAATTTTTCCTCAAAGTCATCGACCAGGGCATCGGAATCAGAAAGGAGGATCTTCCCCATATTTTTGATTTGTTTTACAAGGTTGACCATGGAGATTCACAGACCAGCAGCGGAATAGGATTGACGCTGACCCGGCAATTAACAGAGATTTTAAAAGGCACCATCAGTGTAAAGAGTGAAGTAGGTAAAGGATCGGAGTTCACGGTTATGCTACCGATACGTAGAAACGAAAAAAAACTGTATCCCTACTGGATGCCTGTGAAGAAGCAGCAACTCATGGGTGATAATGGCCACCAGCCCGACACCAACGGGCTGTTCTCTTCCCGGCCAAACGAAAACGACCCACGTACGACCATCCTGCTGGCCGAGGACAACAAGGACGTCGCCGTTTATACCCGCACAATTTTCAATACGAACAGATACCATCTTATCTATTGTCGTAATGGGATAGAAGCCCTGGAAATGGCAGGTAAACATTTACCGGACCTTGTGATCTCCGATGTGGTCATGCCCGGGATGAACGGACTCGATCTTTGTAAAGAAATCAAGTCATCGCCTTTACTCAGCCATGTACCCGTAGTACTTATATCGGCCAAAACCGGGTATGAGGATTATATTGAAGGGTTGAAGCATGGTGCCGATGCCTATATCCGGAAACCTTTCCAGGCAGAGGAGCTGCAGGTACGGGTGGAAAATCTGATCAGGTCACGTGAACTTTTAAAAGAGAAATATCACAGAGCAGTCGTCAAGGAGGAAAGGAACAACACAGACGACAACGCGAATGTCGATTTTCTGCGACATGTTACCGACATAATTTACCGGGAAATGAAAAATCCGGATTTCTCCTCAGGAAAGCTGGCACAGGAACTGGCCATCGGCGTTTCTCAACTTAACAAGAAACTAAACGCTGCCACAGGATATCCGGCCTCTACCTATATTTTACAGGTGAAGCTTTCACACGCCAAAAAGATCCTCTCTTCACAGAATAAAACCATTGGTGAGGTAGCAGCAGAATGTGGGGTCTATGATGTAAACTACTTCTCCCGTGTTTTCAAGAAACAGACTGGAATTACGCCCACTCAATATAAGAGACTGCCGAACGGTTGAGACCTGGAAATTTCAGCACTGAAGACGCCATCAACTATTTTTAGGAAATGGTACGGGAAATATAAAGATTTCAGCCTATCTTTTTTAAAAACTGCTCCCACAAACGATTATACGTAAAAAGTGGAATATAAAAAAAAGTGGAAATCGAGCAACGAAAAAAAATTAACGATGAACCAAAAATAATAATTAGCACTTTTATCTACCTATATACCAATTAATTAAACCAAATAATGCGCAAAAAAATGCTAATGACGACAAATGTTAAAGCGTGAATTATCCTATATTTAACAAAATAAATCCTAACCCTAAATAAGACAAAAGCGTATGTTTGCGTTCGAAATAAAAGAGCGGACGAAAGGACACCTCAATTGCTCCAAACGTACGGAGCGAGTTAAAAAGCAAATTTGATGAAAAACGACAAGCGGTCGGAGCAAGAACGACAAACGGTCAAAAGAAATGCTCCAAGCGTAACAAAAACGAAATAAACGCTAAAAGAGCGGTAGCATTCAATCTTTTAGCCAGTTCACCGCAATGGATTTCACCGCCGACAAAGAAAACGAAATAAACAATTAAAATAACCTATATGAAGTATAGACTTGTACAAAAAGCGAACCCACTGGAGCCCGAAACAAAGCGTAAGTGGTATGCCAGCCCTGTGAAAGAAGGTACCATCAACAACTACCAACTCAGCAAGGGTATTGCCGGCAAATCATCGCTGAC
>DHTF01000078.1:4821-13056 GCA_002411515.1 Proteiniphilum sp. UBA5267
ATTGAAGGTTATAGTGTTAATCTAAACAATTTTGGCACGCTGCGTCTCTCGCTTTCCAGTGAGGGAGTCAGCACTCCTGCCGAGTTCACGGCCGATAACATCAAGAATATGCGTGTCGTTTTTACACCGTCGCCCGAGTTTAAAAAAACATTGCAGGAAATGGCCTTTGAACAGGCAGAGTGATTCCGTAAAAAAAGCAAACCGGATATTGCTCAGGCACCGGAAAGATTGAATTGAAACAGCAGCACAACATGACCACTTTACACAAACCTTTCTCGAAAAGATCTTCTCATAGCAGGCAGACGCTGATGTTACATGCTTTGGGTTTTGTTTCGGGCGATCCTACGATCAGGATCGGCTATCCGTTTGTGTTTCATCCGGGTGTTCAGGTCACGGTATCTGAACCGGGTAATGCAAAATGGGTCTACATGATGTTACCTGTGCCAAAAGGCAGTCTGATCACCGAAATTAAAGTGGCACATCATCGATCCGGTATTCAAAGCAGGATCACCCATATCCGTCTAGTACAGCAGCGGGAACCAGTTGCTGCTGAAGTGGTACACGACGATTCCATAGCAGAAAACATACCCTCCATCTATGTGATCAGTTCGTCCTGTCACGTGATAGCAGAGAAAAGTGTTTTGTTGAAGATATGCATGGAATTTGCCAATACCGACGACATGATTGAATTTGGTTCAATAGAAGTACAATATATTCCCAATTACGAAAAGACAACGACATCGGATGAGGGAGAGACAAAACGAAAGGAGGAGCGACCGATTTACACATTAAATAAGAAGCAAACTATTAAAAACCAGCCAACCCTGGTCGATCTGTTTTTTAAGACAAAAAAGAAGAGAACAATTTCTAACATATCGAACACCTAAGTGAAATATTTTAATTATCATTTTTAAATTTTTTAGTGTATGAAAAAAAAGTTATTTTTTAAGCTATTTATCTTTGCAGTAATCGGCGCGTTAGTGACCGTTACTTCTTGTAAAGATTACGATGAGGACATCAGCAGATTGGATACCGATCTCGCTGCTGCCGAAAGCTCGCTGCAAGCTGCTGTTACAGAGTTGAATTCTCTGAAAACGCAAATTGCTGCTGCTGCTACCGATACCGAAGTTTCTCAGGCTGTTACGCAAGCCAAAAACGACGCTATCGCCGCCGCCAAGACCGAAGCCACAAACTTGCTCAACACATTGAAAGGTGGTTATACTGGCACATTGAAGGATCTGAACGACGCCATTGTTGCTCAGGCTGCTTTGATCACAGTATTGCAGGGTAATGTAACCGCTTTGGGAACAGACCTGGATGCTGCAGAAGTACAAATAGCTGCCAACAAAGCTGCTATCGCTCTTCAACAAGCTATCCTGGACAAGTATTTCAATACAGCAAGTCCCGACGACATCCCTACTGCACTTGCCGCTATCAAAGCTGATCTTGCTGCAGCAAATGTGGATATCGATGCGCTTTCTGACAGAATCGACGATATCGATGCTGCATTAAACGTATTGAATTTCGACAAGATCAATAACATGATCACCGAAATCAGCTTCGATTATGAAAATGATGATGTTTGGAAAAGATGGCGTAATTTGAATTTCTCAACTGCTCCAGCAAAATTAACATGGACATTTGGCCAGGGTCTAGAAGGTGCGATCGCTTTTACAAAAGATGCTCGTATCCTTGATGCAGAACAGGTATTGGAAGTGAAGGTTAATCCTGCCACAGCCGACCTGAGTAAAATGCTTGATAAGATTTACCTGATTAGACGTGACGGAAACAACCAGATCAATAACTACCTGGTGCCTGTCAAAGCTGAACGTTCTACCGCTTTGCGTGCCGCTCCTTCTGTTACCGGTCTTTGGAACATCACATTCAAGATGCCCGCTTCAGCCAATGTCGCTGCTATACCTGCGCTGACTGCTGACGGTGGTGGAAATTTCTATTTTGCACTGGCAATTGAAAATAGCGTTGACAACAGCGAAGTACCGGCTGAACGTTTTGTAATCTCTGACTTCTCGATTACTATCGATGCCAGTACAAAAACTCCTATTTATAATGATCAGGATGCTCCCGATGATTTGATTTTCTCAGTGAAGAAAGGTAGCGAAGCAGCTACTGCTTACAAGCCCCATACCACGATCAAGAATCGCTATGCCTTTACTGAAAATGCAATTCCGGCAAAGAAGGATCAATTGTGGAGCACCGGCGTTTGGAATACAACCGCTACGCCTACTGCAGATGACGCTGCTGATGACAGGCTTTCACAAAATTTCTTCGGTGTTGAAGTTGGAAAGACTTTCAATGTGAAGCTGGACAATCCGACTGATGTATTTGCCTATTATATCGTACTCGATAAGGAATGGGCTGTAGAAAGTGCACCTTCAGAATGGAATGCATGGAGCAGCTATGATATTGAAGGTATCAATAAGGTATACAAAGCTGACGAAGTGGCCAATATCCAGATTAACTCTACCTCAGCCAACGGTGACATCATCGGTTTCCGCGTGGTAGCAGTCAACTACGATGGTACACTTGTGGATCCCGACGGAAAGTCGTTCTATACCTATGTGGGTGATGTCGCTGCAAGCGCACTCGCGTTCACTCAGACTATTACTGTACCTGTACCTACTGCAACAACCACCGTACCGACCAATACTCTGGCATTTGCACCTGCTGTAAACCTCGCCAACGTAGGTTCTGCAACGTTCACCATGAACATCGGTCATAGTATTGTTCTGGGCAATGCAAATCTTGAGATGCTTGACGCCGCCAATGCGGTAACAGCTAACTGGGCAGATGTGAAGAAACTCCGTATCATCGGTGTTGAACCGTCTGATCTGGCTGAAGGTGTTGTATACACGGGTACACTGACATTGAACAACACGTTGAACGTACCGTTCAGTACCACCAATATCACATTGACCAAGGTATTGCCGACATTCGACGGAACAGGTATCGGTTACAAGACCAGTATCCACCACGATGTGAACGGTCAGCAGGTTATCTATGCATATCCGCTGCCAGGAACAATGGCATATAACCTTGCCAACGCATTGAACGGTATTGGTACTGACGGTGCTGGCTATCAGGTTGTGAATGTAAATACAACAACCAACTACCCAGCTGCTTCACTGCCTATATGGGATAATACAAATACCAATACCGCAGCCACTGTACCAGTTGCTGAAATTGGAGTACCTTACGTACCCGCAGCTCAACCCGGACATGGTAAGATCTTTGATCTGAAACTGTCTAAGAATTTCGGTTATGTCCTTTATAACGGCACTGCTAATTACCTGGTATACTGGGCACCTGCTATCCCGATCAAGGCTGAATTCCGTTCGTTCGTACAGGATCTGAGCGACTGGCTGTACACTGGTACAAACCAAGCCAATACTCCTGCACTTAAATATGGAGCAAACCTGATAGGTTATCCAATGACCAGCATCAACGCCCTGCCACCGGCCGGTGCTCGTGTTGATCTTACCAATACTCCTGCTCTCCAGGATGGTAGAACATTCACTGTGACCGGTATTAGAGTATTGACAGGTGCAAACTTTGATGTGGTTAACGAATACTTCGTGCCCGCAATCAATGGTGCTGCATTTGATTTCACTGCTGTGATTACATCCACACCTGCCGGTCCAGTACCGACCAAGTTGGAAGTAACATTGACCGATAACTTCGGACATGCTTATACCTTCGTTGTACCGAAAGTATTCAACATGACACTGAACTAATCATTCAATTGTATATTAAAAAAGGCGTCCATTTCTATGGACGTCTTTTTTCCTTTATAAATACTTGAAAAAAATTGCGAATGCGATGACATGAAAAACTTGAATAAACCGAATATAAAACCAACGAATATGAAAAATATGATGATGATGGCTGCCGCATTTTTAGTGATTTCACTGGCAGCATTCTCTCAGGAAAGAGAAATAAAAGAGGAAGGCAAGACAATTTTTAAACCGCATGCTTACCTGCAACTGCAGGGTGGAGCTGCTTACACACTGGGCGAAGCTGACTTTACGGATCTTATTTCACCGGCAGCAGCACTCAACCTTGGATATAACTTTACCCCCGTGTTCGGAATACGCCTGGGTGCCTCCGGATGGCAGGGAAAAGGTGGCTGGGTAGCACCGGCTCAGATATACAACTTCAATTTTGTACAGGGGAATCTCGACCTTGTACTGAATCTGAGATCACTCTTCTGCGGCTTCAATCCCGACAGGGTATTTAACCCCTACCTCTTCGCAGGAGGTGCATACGCTTATGGTTTCGATAACGACGAAGCAAACGCGCTGAATACGGGTGGATACGAACTGGAATATCTCTGGAACGATACTAAAGGTTTCCCGGGTGGCCGCTTCGGACTGGGTCTCGATTTTAAGCTGAACGATGCCGTGTCGCTGATACTCGAAGGAAACGCCAACGTGTTGTCGGATCACTTCAACTCCAAGAGAGCTGATAATCCCGACTGGCAGTTTAATGCACTGGCTGGGATTAAAATAAACCTGGGTAAAACCTATACCCGCACCGAACCGGTGTACTACGAACCACAACCGGCTCCGGCACCGGCTCCGGCACCGAAGCCCGCACCCAAACCAGTACCGGCACCAGTAGTTGTAAAGGAATTCCCCGTGCTGCCAGCCATCTATTTTGCATTCGACAGTGATGTGGTAGATACCCAAAAGTATGCAACAGAACTAAACACCATCGTCTCCGCACTGAAAGAATTCGGTGATACCGACGTAACGATTACAGGTTATACAGACCACAAGGGATCCAACGCCTACAACGACAAACTTTCTGTACGCAGGGCCGAAGCGGTGAAAAACTATCTCATCGGAGAAGGAATCAGTGCATCCAGACTATCAGTTTTGGGAGCAGGAGAGGACCCCAAAACCGAGGGTGAAGAAGCACTTACCATCAAAGCTCGTCGCGTGGAAGTAGCAAAATAAAATATTGTCCGGAAAACAGAATTAAACAGATTACAATAACAAATTCAATCACTACATATCGCTGAGGTGCGATGGTTTAAATTCTTTTCCGGCAGCAGGAATGTCCCAAAGGCATTCCTGCTTTTTTATATTAAATTCCATATAAATAGATACCATAATTTTATAAGCAGGATATCTCAATAAACCAAAACTTTGTGTAACTTTGTGGGATTTTAGATGTATAGAATAACAATTTTTATTTATGACAAATCCAATAGTTAAGCGGATTATGCTGCCCGACGGCCGCGAAATCACGCTGGAAACGGGTAAACTGGCAAAACAGGCCGACGGATCCGTGACCCTTCGCATGGGCGACACGATGCTGCTGGCCACTGTTTGCGCAGCCAAAGATGCAACCCCGGGAACCGACTTTATGCCTTTACAGGTGGAATACAGGGAGAAGTTTGCCTCCGCAGGACGCTTTCCGGGCGGATTCCTGAAAAGAGAAGGCAGACCCTCAGACTCTGAAATACTCACGAGCAGGCTCATCGATCGTGCCTTGCGTCCTCTCTTCCCCGACGATTATCATGCCGATGTTTTTGTTAACGTGATCCTCTTCTCCTCCAACGGCGAAGATATGCCCGATGCACTGGCAGGCCTCGCAGCCTCCGCCGCACTGGCCGTATCCGACATACCTTTTAATGGACCGATATCGGAAGTGCGCGTAGCACGCATCGACGGAAAATTTGTCATAAACCCCACCTTCAGTGAACTGGCCAAAGCCGATATCGACATCATGGTGGGCGCCACCCTCGACAACATCATGATGGTAGAAGGCGAGATGAACGAAGTGTCGGAAGCAGAGATGCTCGAAGCCATCAAAGTGGCACATGAGGAGATCAAAAAACACTGCCTGGCTCAGATAGAACTGACCGAAGCAGTGGACAAAACAGTAAAGCGCACTTACAACCACGAAGATAACGACGAAGAACTTCGCAAACTGGTATGGGATAAATGCTACGGACGTGCCTATGAAGTGGCAGCTTCGCAGAATCCCAACAAACACCAGCGTATAGAGGCTTTTGAGGCCATTCTCGCCGATTTTCTGGAAGCGTTACCCGAACCGGAACGCGAAGAAAAAGCACCGCTGGCCGGCCGCTACTACCACGAAGTGGAAAAAGAAGCAATGCGCCGTAGCATCCTCGACGAGGGTAAACGACTCGACGGACGCAAAACCACCGAGATACGCCCCATCTGGAGCGAGGTGGATTTTATCCCCGGCCCCCACGGATCGGCACTATTCACCCGCGGTGAAACACAGTCGCTCACGACCGTGACACTGGGTACGAAACTCGATGAGAAGATGATCGACGATGCGCTGCTACACAGTTCAGAACGATTTTTACTGCATTATAACTTCCCTCCCTTCTCCACCGGCGAAGCCCGTCCGCAACGCGGTACCGGCCGTCGCGAGATCGGCCACGGAAACCTGGCACACCGCGCTCTAAAAAAAATGCTCCCACAGGGATATCCTTACGTGGTGCGTGTGGTATCTGACATCCTGGAATCAAACGGTTCCTCCTCCATGGCCACCGTCTGCGCGGGTACACTCGCTCTGATGGATGCCGGTGTGACCATCAAAAAACCGGTCAGCGGCATCGCCATGGGATTGATCTCCGAAAACAAGGGTCAGAACTATGCCATCCTCTCCGATATTCTGGGTGACGAAGATCACCTGGGCGACATGGACTTCAAGGTGTGCGGAACCAAAGACGGTATCACCGCCACACAGATGGACATCAAGGTGGACGGACTCTCCTTCGAGATTCTGGAAAAAGCACTGGCGCAGGCCAAGGCAGGTCGCGAACACATCATGGGCAAGATGATGGAAACGCTCTCCGAACCACGTGCCGACCTGAAACCGCATGCACCACGCATCGAAGTGATCGAGATACCGAAAGACTACATCGGCGCCGTGATTGGCCCGGGTGGAAAAATCATCCAGGGTATCCAGGAAGAAACGGGTGCCACCATCACCATCGAGGAGATCGACAACAAGGGACGTGTAGAAGTATCTGCCACCAACAAGGCTTCCATCGATGCAGCCATGAACAAGATCAAGGGCATTGTGGCCGTTCCCGAAATTGGCGAAGTATACGAAGCCACCGTGCGCTCGGTGATGCCCTACGGCGCTTTCTGCGAATTCCTGCCTGGAAAGGACGGATTGCTCCACATCTCCGAAATTGACTGGAAAAGACTTGAACGGGTGGAAGATGCCGGCATCAAGGAGGGCGACAAGATACAGGTGAAACTGATCGACATCGACCCGAGAACCGGGAAATTCAAACTCTCCCGCAAAGTATTGCTTCCGCGCCCCCCCAGAGAGGACAATCCGCGCGACGAACACCACGATCGTCCCCGTAGATCGGAAGATTAACAATTTTCAGACCATATCATCATTCAAAAGCGAACCCACAAGGTTCGCTTTTGTTTTTCCATAGAATCCAAGTTATTGAAATCGCAAGCAGGAATGCTTTTTTTGAAACTGTCAAATGTAGAATGATTCTAATTACAGATATCCGTAGTTTTCAACCCATTATTTTTGTAATTTTGCAACCTGAAAGACCGTTTTTGCAATAAAACGAAACAACAACCAGCAATATCTGCAAAAACGGATTATCCGGAATATGAACAAACAATTGCTATTGGGTGCCGAAGCCATTGCCCAGGCGGCACTGGATGCGGGTATATCTGGCGTGTATGCCTATCCCGGCACACCTTCGACCGAAATAACCGAATACGTACAAAAATCGCCACAGGCAAAAGAGCCATTCGTCCGCTCTGCCTGGGCAACGAATGAAAAAACGGCTTATGAAGCTGCCCTGGGCATGTCGTACGCCGGCAAGCGAAGCCTCGTTTGTATGAAGCACGTGGGGCTAAACGTGGCCGCCGATGCTTTCATGAACTCATCAGTTACCGGCATTCATGGCGGGCTGGTAATTGTTGTAGCAGACGATCCTTCCATGCATTCTTCACAGAATGAGCAGGATAGCCGCGTATATGGTAAATTTGCCATGATCCCCGTACTGGAACCGGCAAACCAGCAGGAGACTTACAACATGACGCGGCATGCTTTCGATCTGTCGGAACAGACAGCGCTGCCCGTGCTGCTACGCATACCTACCCGGCTGTCTCATTCCAGAGCGGTGGTTACAAGGAAAGAAACACGCCCCCAAAATAATCTGGCTCCCTCGGAGGAAAAAGGAAAATGGATCCTGCT
>DHTF01000110.1:0-10907 GCA_002411515.1 Proteiniphilum sp. UBA5267
TACACAATTTATTGGACAGTGTCGGAATTAAATATAAAGTTAAAAAGTAAGAGCTCATCAGAATCCTGAGTCATTTTCTTTTTGATGTAATGTTTTCTTTGTTTGATGATACTCGTTTCAGTAGAGCCAAAACAGACTGCTTTGCCATAATTGCTCAATGGCAATAGAGAGAGGCAGCACAATTTGATATCGTTATCGGTTAGTTTTGCATTTATCTCTCTTAACGCAAACTGAAAGTCTTTAAAGATTCGCCCTAACTCCTCATTTAATTGATCCTGCTTATCGTAGGTGAGTACCGGACATTCTATGCTGTTCTGTTGTTCCTCAAAATGCTTTATCTCAGTGTAAATAGATGTTTTTTCAAAAATATCAGCCTGCAACAGATAGGATGATAAAGAGATCGCTTTTTTTTCATCTCTTTTCTTTTGAATCTCAGAAGTTATTTTTTTTAATTCTTTTCTCTCTTTTTTTGAAAAAACGAGTAACCTTTTATGATCCCGAACCAATATAAAAATAATAATTACCAAAACGATCATTGTAACCGCCAACGTCACCCATTTTGTTCTTTCCTGATTTTCAATTAAATGAAAAATATTATTGAGAGAATCTTTTTGTCTATGAACGTCCTTTTCAGCCTGTACTGCCCGGTTATATAAGAGCATTGCGCTTTTATGATATTCCTCCAGATATATTAATGCCATATCCCAATTTTGAAGACGTGTTTCGATAAAGTTTAGGTAAAGATATGATTCAGTACGAATTGGGATATTTTCTGATTTGGTACTTTCCAATAAGTAATCCCGTGCTTCTGCATAATCTACTTTCTCTATAAATTCCTTGCCATATTGCAGATTTAAAGAATCTAAATAAATCGAGTATGTATATGCAGAAGCAGAACCATCTTCCGGAAATTTTGATTCATTTTTAGGATTACATCCAATAAAAAATAAAATAAAAAGGATCGTTCCTATTATAGAATGAACATATGTCATGCAATAAGGTTATGTTTTATAGCGACTTACATGATTGAAACAGTTTTAATCGTTCTTCTCCCATACTTCTGAATTGGGGATTTTTTTCTGCGAGTCATACTCGAGATAACCGGATGTCTTCATGATGTTATCATTAAATTCTACTTGATAAAAAGCTTTTTTTCCTTTCCAGGCTTTCATTCCGGGTAGCGTGTACAAGATAGTCTCGGTATAAGTATCACCAATCATTGTGTAAGTCCCGCTGGCACCGGAAATAATATTTCCTTCCTTATCGCTCATGACCCAGATAAAGTGAGTGGGAGTAATCATTTTAATATTCGTGTATCCCTCTGGCAATGCATTGCCGCTGCTTTGTATTAATTTCCAAGTACCCAGATGATTATATCCTTTTTGAGCATGTAGCATACAGGTAGTTGCGATGAACAATATCATCAAAAGAAATGTTTTCGTTTTCATAGGGCAATAATTTAAATTAAAGTTCTTGATAAAATCCGACACAAATATAGACCTTTTAATCTAGAAGAAATGAGAAAAATGGTAATATTACTCCCATACAAACATCTAACATGCAATTTGTTACAAAATGTACGGTAAAAAAAATAAACAATCCAATGAAAAAGTTATCGTTTTTATTGGCAGCTGCATCATTCATGATTGCCTGCTCAGGCCCCAAAGGGATGGTAAAGATTGAACCGGACGGCCAGGAGGTCACACAGGAAGATTCACTGGAATATGAACTGATTGTGATGGATCCGGGTTTCGATACGTGGTATATGCTTCAAAACACACCGTCGAGGTATCGTTCACAGCAGTACTACGAAGGCTGGAACCAACAATATGTATCGGCTTGGAATTATCTGGCCACGCAGCCCGGAAGAAGGTTGTTCTTCCAGACTATTATTGGATATGAGCCGGGTGAGGATTATGGTTTTGAACTGAATCACAAACTGTTCTATTATTTTCAATATGTAGAACAGGTCCTGCGGATTCCCATATTGGACCACCATCCGGTGGGTGTGGTCTTTTAGACAGGTAGGTTTTCCCCTTATGGCAGGTTTTCCCGGAAAGGGAGTTTGTCATATCTTTTTACCCTTCAACCGCAGACTGTTGGTCACCACACTCACAGAGCTGAGCGCCATGGCAGCTCCCGCGATCATGGGATTGAGCAGGAATCCGGTGATGGGATACAGCAGCCCTGCAGCAATGGGGATGCCGATCACATTGTAAATAAATGCCCAGAAAAGATTCTGACGAATGGTCCGTACGGTAAGTTGGGACAGGCGGATTGCCTTGGGAATTTTATTCAGGTCGGACGAGATGATGGTCATCTTGGCCACATCCATGGCGATATCGCTCCCCGCCCCCATGGCAATGCTCACATCGGCCTGAGCCAGGGCGCCGCTGTCGTTGATGCCATCGCCCACCATCGCCACCTTCTTTCCTTGTTGTTGCATTGCTTTCACCAGCAGGGCCTTCTCCTCTGGCAACACCCCTCCTTTGAAGTGTTTGACACCCAGCTCACCGGCCAGCGCGGAAGCCACCTTCTCATGATCTCCGGTGTAGATGGCTACATCGATGCCCATGTTGTGCAACTGACTGATGGCTGCCTTTGAGGTAGGCTTCAGTTTGTCGGTAATACCCACCACACCCAATGCAAGCTGCTCATCGGCAAACACCGAAACCGTATGGGCTGCATCCAGTTCATGGTAGGCCTCTTGTTGCAGGTCGGCAGGAATGACCACATTTTTTGAAGCCATATAGTCGAGATTCCCCACGTAATAGCGCTTGCCCTCATGGATTCCTTCGATGCCCTTGCCGCTCACCTGCTGCACGGTCACCTCATCGAGCAGCGTACTGTCCCCTTTCAACGCGTCGGTGATCGCATCTGCCAATGGATGCTCAGAACGGTATTCGATGCTGTAGAGAATATCGCGGTGAAGCGGTGTGGCCTCGAGCGACCAGACCATGTTGCTCACCACCGGTCTCCCTTCGGTGATTGTCCCCGTTTTGTCGAGTACCACCACATCAATGTCCTTCGCTGCCTCAAGGCTCTCCGCATCCTTGATCAGGATTCCCTCTTCAGCGCCTTTGCCTATTCCCACCATGATGGCGGTGGGCGTGGCCAGTCCGAGTGCACAGGGACAGGCAATGACCAGTACCGTCACCATGGCCATCAGTCCGTATACAAATCCGGTTTCACCGCCAAAGAGGATCCAAATCACAAAGCTGAGCAGCGCAATGCCAATGACCACCGGCACGAAAACAGCGGCAATCTTGTCCACCAGCCCCTGTACCGGGGCTTTACTTCCCTGTGCCTCATCCACCGTTTTGATGATCTGCGCCAGGAGTGTATCCTTTCCTACCTTCTGTGCCCTGAAGCGGAAGCTCCCTTTCTGATTGATGGTGCCGGCAAATACCTTTTCTCCCGGTTTCTTCTCCACGTGAATGGGTTCACCCGAGATCATGCTCTCATCCACGAAAGAGCTGCCTTCGGTCACCTCACCATCCACCGCAATTTTATCACCGGGCTTTACCAGCACAGTATCGTGGATCATCACCTCCGCGATGGGTATCTCTACCGGCTTCTCGTCACGGAACACCACCACGGTGGAGGGTTGCAGGCCCATCAGTTTTTTAATGGCATCGGACGTATTTCCTTTGGCCCTTGCCTCGAGCATCTTTCCAAGCAAAATAAAGGCGATGATCACCCCGGCAGCCTCAAAGTAAACATGGGCCTCCAGGTCTCTGCTCTCCCAGAACTTGGGATAGAGCATGTTGAAGAGGCTGAACAGGTATGCAATGCCGGTACTCAGCGCCACCAACGTGTCCATATTGGCGGCACGGTGTCTGGCCTGCTTCCAGGCACCGACAAAGAAGCGCCTGCCAAAAACAAACAGAATGGGGGTTGCCAATATCAACATGAATGCATGGGCATAAGGGTCATGCATAAAAACCATACCGACGATCACCAAGGGAATGGCAAGCAGAATGGACCAGAGGGTATGCTGACGCAGTTTTTTGTAATTCTCCCGCTCTATTTCCTCTACCTTGGCAAACGAAGATTCCTCATTTTCGAGAAGAAGGTCGTATCCGATCTCCTGTAAAGAGCTCTTCATGTCGGCCGGCGAAACTATTCCCGGTATAAATTCTATGTTTCCTTTTCCGTTGCCGTAGTTTACCGAGGCACTGACCACGCCCGGGACATAGGAAAGAATATTCTGCGAGCTGGAAGCACAGGCGGCACAGGTCATGTTGAGTACCGGCTTGGTGATCTTCTCCGTGATCACATGGCCTCCCGACAGGCGAACGAGTGAAACAACCTCCTGCAAGATCTCAGCAGCATCATCTGCATGTTTCCCGTCGATGGTGATAGAAAGACTTTCGCCTTTGTTATCGTACCAAACAGAGGCAATGCCTCTGATTTTTTCGATAGCATCCTGCTGTGGCAGGTTACCGCCCTTCAGTCGTATATCGTATTTGTTATTTGTTGTCATATTGATATCCTCTTATCCGATTATGAACAATTGTAAAATGGTAAGGTTCAAAAAGCAACGTGTTTGAATGGTTCATTTCTGAAAAAGTTGTACTTTTGCTTGCTGATCCATCCATACCTTGATTTAAAAAAGAACAACTGTATTGACAATTTATTAGACTATGTGCAAATCCGCTTATTTCACTTTCTTCATCTTTCTTATCTCATTCAACATCCACGCTCAGAAGCAACCACTCGATCACACGGTGTACGATCACTGGAAGAGCCTGTCTACTGCCACAGTCAGTAAAGACGGGAGCATGGTAAGCGTACTCATTTCTCCGCAAGAAGGAGATACCACGCTGTACATCAAAGACATCCGCCATGAGCGCGAACTCACCGTGGAACGGGTGAAAAATTACAAACTATACCCCAACGGCAGATGGACGGTGGGCATCATCAAAGCGTCCTATGCTGCGCGTCGGCAAGCAATGATCGACAAGAAGAAAGCAGATGAGATGCCCCAGGATTCCTTGTTTATCGTTGACAACCGTACGTTTGCGATACAAAAGATTCCAGGAGTGAAATCATTTAAAACGGCACTAGAACCTGATTTCCATGTGGCCTACACCCTCACCCTGCCAAAAGATACAACCGACAAAAAAAACAACAAACAAAAAGAGATTCTCCTGCTGCGAAACCTGCTAACCCAGCGCGAGGACAGCTTCAGAAACGTCAAAGAACATCTTTTCAATAAATTCGGCAACAGTTTCGCCATGGCCATACAGCCTGAAAAGAAAGACACAGTGGACCAGCCTTGTGTACTGTTTGTTGATTTGAAAGACAACACACGAAAGACCATCTCGAACGAAAAAATAGCCTACAAGTCGCTTGCTTTTGACGAACCCGGAAATCAGCTGGTTTATCTGGCTACAGCCGATACTTCAAATGTATCGCAGAAGGTATACGACCTGCGCTATTATTTTGCCGGTGCCGATTCGGCTGTGATTCTTGCCGACAGGACTGCATCGGGATTACCCGAGAACTGGATCTTCAATGAATATACCTCCCCCTCTTTCAGCCGCGACGGCAAGCGGATTCTTGTGGGAGCCGCGCCTGCACAGGCACCGAAGGACACCACCATCGTCGATTTTGAAACGGCCAAACTCGATATCTGGCACTGGCAGGAACCGCTTACGCCACCGCAGCAGCTAGTTGAATTGAAAAGAGAACAAAGTCGGACTTATACCGGTTTGGTTTATCCCGGTCAGCGCAACCAGTTCATCCCTTTGGCCAATGAGGAGATGCCCAGTGTATCGGTAGCCAATGAAGGCAATGGCCGTTATGCACTCCTGTGGAGCGACAAGCCCTATCAACTGGAAAGTCAGTGGGATGTCTCTCAAAAAGTGGATGTCTGGATTAAAGATTTGCAGACAGGCAGTCTCAATGAAGTGGCAAAGCCACTGCCGGGGAGGCCATCCCTTTCACCACAGGGTAATTATTCCTACTGGTGGGATGCGGACAAAAAACATTGGTTTGTGTATGATAACCGGGAGCATACATTGCGTAATCTTACCGAAAACCTGCCCGTAAACTTCTGGAATGAATTACACGATACCCCCTCTCCGGTTGGTCCCTACGGCGTCGCAGCCTGGGGAGAGGATGATGCATACGTCCTGATCAACGATGCATTTGATATCTGGAAAATCGATCCTACAGGCACTAAAAAGCCGGAAAACATCACACTCCATGCAGGAAGAACCGACTCCATCACCTTCCGTTACGTAAATACCGACCCGGAGAAAAGATTCATTGAGGCGGATGACATGCTGCTCCTTTCCGCATTCAACCGGGTAAACAAGGAAAAAGGTTACTACACCCTATCACAGAAAGGCCGCAATCCACTCAAGAAAAGGACAGTGGAAAAATTCACTTTTTCCGGATTGGAAAAAGCAAAAGAGAACGATCTGATTGTGTATCAAAAAAGCAATTTTCACACCTCTCCCGATCTCTATGTGACGCGCGATTTCTGGAAATCAACAGAGAGACTTACCGACATCAACCCGCAAATGCACGGCTACAACTGGGGAACAGCCGAACTTTTCTCCTGGACCTCTTTTGCAGGCATACCCCTGCAGGGCATTCTCTACAAGCCGGAGGATTTTGATCCGGCAAAAAAATATCCGGTGATGATCTATTTTTACGAGAAGCACTCCGATGAGCTTTATCGCTGGTTTGCACCCGCACCCAGTCGCTCGACCATCAACATTCCGTTTTTTGTGAGCCGCGGTTATATTGTCTTTACACCCGACATACACTATACGGTGGGCCAACCGGGTAAAGATGCCTACAACGCCATTGTAGCAGGGGCCGAAGCACTTGCACAAAACAAGTGGGTGGATAAAGCGAACATGGCCATACAGGGACAAAGCTGGGGCGGCTACCAGGTAGCCTACCTGGTCACACAGACCAACATGTTCAAGGCGGCAGGCGCCGGAGCACCGGTATCGAACATGACCAGCGCATATGGAGGAATCAGATGGGAATCGGGCAAAAGCAGACAGTATCAATATGAGCAGACCCAGTCACGCATTGGGTCGACGCTGAACGATTCTTTGCAACTCTACATTGAGAACTCTCCGCTTTTCTTTGCCAACAAGGTGGAAACACCGCTGTTGATCATGCACAACGACAAGGATGGTGCGGTTCCCTGGTATCAGGGCATCGAGTTCTTTATGAGCCTGAGACGGTTGGGTAAGCCAACCTGGTTGTTACAATACAACAATGAAGCACACAACCTGATGCAACGCCGCAACAGCAAAGACCTCTCCATCCGTCTGCAGCAGTTCTTCGATCACTATCTCAAGGGGGACCCTGCGCCAGTGTGGATGACACGCGGCGTACCTGTTACCCAAAAGGGAAAAACATGGGGATATGAGGTGGACTAGAACCCGCGTTGCCGCATTGCCTCAAAGGTGAGGATGGCAGTAGAGACCGAGACATTGAGCGAATCAATTTTTCCCCGCATGGGAATCTTGATTCGCTTTGTTGCATGTTTTAGCCAGAAAGGGGTCAACCCGTCTGCTTCGGTGCCCATCACGATGGCAGAGGGATTCGTGAAATCGATGTTTTGATAGAATTCCGCAGCCTGCAACTCTGCGGCATATATAGCGATCTTGTGTTCCTGCAGCCAGATCAACGCCTCTTCGGAGGTGCAGACAGCCGTCTGCACGGTAAACAGCCCTCCCACGCCGGAACGGATCACATTGGGATTATACAGGTCGGTCTGCGGATCACAGACAATCACGGCATCGGCTCCTGCCGCATCGGCGGTACGCAATACGGCGCCCAGGTTACCTGGTTTCTCCACAGACTCGAGCAGGATCAGAAAAGGATTTTTTGAAAGTTGAATATCGGTCAGTTTGTGGGATTTGGGTTGCAGGAGTGCCACGATCCCATCGGAGTTCTCCCGGTAAGCAATCTTTGCGAACACCCCCGAGGATATTGGAAAAAGGACCTCTTCGGAAATCGAATCCAATACATCCGGATACTTCGTCTTGTCGAACATCTCCCGACAGAGGTAAACCGCCTCCACCCGATAACCTCCCTGTATAGCCAGAGAAAGTTCACGTGCACCCTCGGTCACAAAGAGTTGCTGCTCCTTCCGTACTTTGCCTTTCGCCAGCTTTGTGATGTTTTTGACGGCTGGGTTCTGCAGGCTGGTAATCATCTCCATTGATTCTGTATATGCTTTTTTAAGGGTTCCTTTTCTACTTGCCGGAAGCAAGTCGCATGAAATTGCGCGCCCGGATCAGAGTGTCGTTTTCTGATCTTTTTTCAGCAGAAAAGTATCGATCGCCTCCCGGAAGGATTTTTTCGGCAGGGCGCCCATTGCCACCTGAGGCTGTTCGTTCATCGGGATGAAAAGAAACATGGGAATACTTTGTACGCCGAATATGCGTGCCAGTTCAGGCTGTTTGTCCACGTCTATCTTATACACATAGATCTCTTCTCCGTACTCGGCAGCCAGATCCGATAAAATGGGGGAAGTGATCCGGCAAGGGCCGCACCAGGTAGCATAGAAGTCCACGATAGCCGGCTTGTCGCCGTTGTACTTCCAGACTTCCGGATTATTTTCGTAATTGAACACCTTCTCCAGGAAGGTTGCTTTGGTCAATTCAATCGGTTTTACCGTACTTTTGCTTTGCGGTTCGGAAGCTGTAACGCCGAAGAACGTGCAAAGCAGCATAAATAGGATGAAGGAACTTCTCATTGTACAATTTTTACAGTGTGATTTTTACTTGTTGCGTTCATATGCTGCGATGGATCGCGGATATTACAACAAGCAGATGGGTACGAAAGTTTTAGCCGGTCGTTTAAAACACCTTCCGGTCTTTGTATAGATTCGCTTTTGTACCCGGGACGCCAAATTCTTTTGCCGTGACCTTATCGATGGGGACCTTCCATATTTTTACATTCTTCACCGCGGGTGCCGAGTAACTGAACGCTCTGTCGGAATACTGCTGCATAATGATGTCGAGTGCTTTCACTTTCTCGTCGTACTCCTCCTCGAAGGATACGTTGCCATGACAAATCACACTCTCTGCCCGCATGCGGTAGCTACAGGCTACTTCCTTATCCTGCCACACCAGCCTCGGTTCGGTACAAAATGTGATGCAGACCTGTGGGTTTTTCCCCAGGATGGAAATGGAACGCCCCTCCTGCGCAGAATGGAGATAGATTACCTCCTCTTCATATCCGAAGTTCATGGGCAACACATAAGGGACACCCTGCTCGTCGGCCATGCCTACATAACAAAGCGGACAGCTGCGGATCAATGATTCAATGTGCTGTAACTCCTCAACAGAAACAGTTCTCATAAAAGAAATAAGTATCTAATTAAACGCTCTATCAATCTTCTATAATTCTTTTTCGGTGGTCGTGGGACCGTCAACGATCAGCAAACCCTGCTCATCGATCTGCATCTCATCGATAAAAACCACCCTTTCGTTCCCCGTTTTCTGGGTACGACCATGATAAACACAGTACATTTTTTGATTGTCCTTCGACCAAAAGACCATGTTGTGTCCGGTCCCGGTTACTTCTCCCCCCTTGCTTATATTTTTTTCCAGTACCGGATTATTCGCGGCTTTCACAAAAGGGCCCAGCGGATCATCGGCAACAGCATACCCCACGGCATAATGTTCACCTCCAAAGAAGTTGGCTGAGTACATCATGTAAATCTTGCCGTTGTGGGGGAAGGCAAAAGAACCCTCTGTCCACCGACGGTTCACCTCCCCTGCGGTGACGGAGCGACTTTCCCACTCTGTTTGCGGATCATCCATCGTGGAGGGAGGCTGCAAAAGCAAAACAGGTTCCCCTATTACAGAAGTGAAATCGTCTGAGATCTCTACCCCGTATACCCAGCTCTCTTCTATCTCCTTGAAAAGATTCTGCTCCCGGGCCCACTCTGCCACCTCACTCTCTACGGGGTGCTTGTAACAACAGCGTGAGTAATAAAGGTACGTTTTCCCGTTATGCTGCAGAATGTTTGCATCGATGATGGGATAGCCCGGGTCGAACAGGGGTTTATCGGATATCTCCATGAACGGACCGGTTGGTTTGTCGGCTACGGCCACACCAATACGAAAGTTTTCCAGTTCCTCTGTGGGATTTTCTTTCCAGTCGGCGCTGAAGAGCATGTAATATTTCCCGTTTATTTCATACACTTCGGGAGCCCAGTAATTTTTCACGGTCCAGGAGCCAGGTTGATTTCCAGCGTAAACCTCCCCTTCGGGCTGCCAGTCCACCAGATTATCGGAACTATAAGCAACAAAACCTTGTTCTGTTCCTCCCGTACCATACATGTAATATTTGCCGTCGGTGGCGGAAAGGATAAACGGATCGCCAAAAGCTACGGATAAAGGGTTGGAATAGGTAACGAGATCGGATGAACTTTTCTGCGAATGGTTGTTGCATCCTGCAAAAAGGGTCCCCACCAGAAGGAACAACACGCTCCTGCAGATATTTTTTGTGATCATAGATTTGATTTTATGTGTACGTTCAACACAAAGATAAATAAAAAAGGAAAAACCCTCTACAGATTTTTCCTTTCTATGCGCAATCAACCTAAAAGGTTGGGGTTACTTCACCTTATCCACGATCGCCTTAAAAGCTTCGGGATGGTTCATTGCCAGGTCGGCAAGTACCTTGCGGTTGATCTCTATTTCATTTTTATGCAACGCACCCATCAGGCGGGAATAAGACATTCCATACTCACGGGCTGCAGCATTGATACGCTGAATCCAGAGCGCACGGAAATTGCGTTTTTTGTTTTTACGGTCACGATAGGCGTAGGTCAAACCCTTTTCCCACGTGTTTTTGGCTACGGTCCACACGTTCTTGCGGGCACCAAAATAACCTCTTGTAAGTTTCAGAACTTT
>DHTF01000110.1:11131-13261 GCA_002411515.1 Proteiniphilum sp. UBA5267
TACTTGTTTTGAATGATAGCGTCTCCGTCGGGCAGAGCTCTTTGGGGCATACATCCTGTTACTAAATCTCTTTACCGGAAACCACCGGGGTGAATTACTTCAACGCCAGAAGGGTTTTGACACTGTTTAAGTCAGATTTGTGAACAAGACCCATGTGAGTAAGATTTCTCTTCTGCTTCTTGGTCTTCTTCGTCAAGATGTGACTTTTGAACGCATGTTTCCGCTTGATTTTTCCTGTTCCGGTAAGGGTAAACCTCTTTTTGGCACCGGAATTAGTCTTCATTTTTGGCATTTTGCTGTCTTCGAATTTGTGAATATTATTTTCTCGTTTCTCCGCGGTCAGGCGAAAAAGTTTGCAAAAGTAATGATTTTATCCGAACAATCAAAACATTATCCTTTTATTTTTATCGGACAATTCTTTCCCGGCGAGCTATGCACGCAACCGGTGTTTGTCGACCAAAAGGATAAAAAAACCGGCTAAATAATTCTAGCCGGCACTGTTTCTCCACGACTGCAAAAGAGGTTCGTTTACTCTTCTTTTGACTCCTTCTTGGGGGCTGGTACGCCTTTTTTGGGTGTCAACATAATGGACATGCGTTTCCCCTCCATGATGGGCATATGCTCCACCTTGGCATATTCTTCCAGGTCGTTGGCAAAACGGAGCAACAACACCTCCCCCTGTTCTTTGAAAAGGATAGAACGGCCTCTGAAGAATACATAAGCTTTCACTTTCGAACCTTCACCCAGAAAGTTCATCGCATGCTTGAGTTTAAAATTATAGTCGTGATCATCTGTTTGCGGTCCAAAACGTATTTCCTTCACGGTAACCTTGACCGACTTTGCTTTTTGTTCTTTCAGTTTTTTCTTTTGCTGGTAGACAAATTTCTTGTAATCGATGATCCTGCACACAGGAGGCTTTGCCGTGGGTGCAATTTCAACAAGATCCAACTCCTGTTCTTCTGCTATCTTCTGCGCTTCTCTTGTGGAATAAATTCCTTCTGTTACATTATCGCCTACTAACCGGACTTCCGGAACCCGGATACGTTCGTTGATCCGGTGTTGGTCTTTTGAGTCTTTTCTCATTCAGTGATGTTAATGTTTGCTCTGTTTTATTTGCTTATATGGGTAAAATTCTGGTTGTCCTAAAGCTGTATGTTACCGAAGCACTGGGTTCATCATCTGATTCACCTCCTGTGCCATCGTTTCTGCAAAAGTAATCAATTTTGTGGAACCCTGATCAATCCCTCCCTGTTTTCTTACCGAAACCTCTTCATTTTCTGCCTCTTTCTCGCCCACAATCAACAGGTATGGGATCCTTTTCAACTCATTGTCTCTGATCTTGCGGCCCATCTTTTCGTTGCGGTCATCCACCTCGGCACGGATATCAAAATGTTTCAACTCCTTTACAATGCGATAAGCATAGTCGTTGAACTTCTCGCTCACCGGCAGCACAACAGCCTGCGTGGGAGCCAGCCACAGCGGGAATTTCCCTGCGGTATGTTCAATGAGGACAGCTACAAAGCGCTCCATGCTGCCAAACGGTGCACGGTGGATCATTACCGGACGGTGCTTCTGGTTGTCGGCACCGGTATATTCCAGCTCGAAGCGGTCGGGCAGGTTGTAATCGACCTGGATGGTTCCCAGTTGCCAACGACGTCCCAATGCATCCTTGACCATAAAATCGAGCTTTGGCCCGTAAAATGCAGCTTCGCCCAGCTCCACTTTTGCTTTCAATCCTTTCTCCTGACAAGCCTCCACGATGGCACGCTCTGCTTTCTCCCAGTTCTCGTCGCTACCGATATATTTCTCCCTATTCTCCGGATCGCGCAGCGATATTTGAGCCTCAAAATTTTCGAAATCGAGCGCCTTAAAGATGATAAAGATGATGTCCATCACCTTCAGGAACTCCTCCTTCACCTGATCCGGCGTACAGAAAATATGGGCATCATCCTGCGTGAAGCCACGCACACGGGTCAACCCATGCAGCTCTCCACTTTGCTCGTAACGGTAAACCGTGCCGAATTCTGCCAAACGGAGAGGTAACTCTTTATAGGAGCGGGGGAATGCCTTGTAGATCTCGCAGTGGTGGGGGCAATTCATCGGCTTCAGCAAAAACTCCTCACCCTCCTC
>DHTF01000110.1:13486-40203 GCA_002411515.1 Proteiniphilum sp. UBA5267
GAAGTCACATACAACTGCTTGTTACCAATATGGGGTGTAATCACCTGGTCGTAGTCAAATTCCCGTTGGATCTTCTTCAGGAAGTCTTCGAGTCGGAGACGCAACTGGGTGCCCTTGGGCAACCACAGGGGAAGGCCTGCACCCACGGTCTGTGAGAAATGAAACAGTTGAAGTTCCTTGCCTATTTTGCGGTGGTCGCGCTTCTTGGCTTCTTCGAGCAGAACGAGATACTCATCGAGCATCTTCTTCTTGGGGAAGGTGATGCCATAAAGGCGCGTGAGCTGCGCCCTTTTCTCATCGCCACGCCAGTAAGCACCGGCAGCCGAAAGCACCTTTACCGCCTTGATATAAGAGGTATTGGGCAAATGCGGGCCACGGCACAAGTCGGTAAAACGGCCCTGTGTATAAGTGGTGATGGTTCCGTCCTCGAGCTCGTTGATCAGCTCCACCTTGTAATGTTCGTTGCGTGCGGCAAACATCTTCAGCGCATTGCTCTTGGTGATACTTTCCCGCTGAATATCTTCGCGGGCAGCAACAAGCTCCATCATCTTCTTCTCGATGGCAGGGAAATCGCTCTCTTTGATCACGACCCCTTCTCCTGGATCCACGTCGTAGTAAAAACCGTTTTCAATAGCCGGCCCGATTCCGAATTTAATTCCCGGATAGAGTTCCTGCAAGGCTTCAGCCATAAGGTGTGCCGATGAATGCCAGTAAGCATGCTTCCCTTGTTCATCTTCCCACTTGAGCAGGTTTACGCTGGCATCTGCTTCAATGGGCCGGGTCAAATCCCAGGTTTCCCCATTCACGCTTACAGCCAGCACGTCCTGTGCCAATCGCTGACTAATACTCTGTGCGATCTCTAATCCCGTAACTCCTTTTTCAAATTCCCTGACTGAGGCATCGGGAAATGTAATTTTTATCATGCTCTATTTGTGCTTTGTAAATCTTCTTTGTAATGTGACTGCAAATGTAGTGATTTTGTGATTGATGAAACAGCAAAACCACAAGAAAATTGCACCCCACGAAGTGGAAAAAGCTTTTCTTGTGGAATGTGAACTGACATGTCGATGAAAAATGGCGAAGTAGCAACCTTCTTATTGCATCCGTTTGATAATGCTGTAGGACTGCACGATACCCAACTCACCGGCCTTGCGCAAGTCATCAAGGCCCATTGCTGTCTCCCCGATGGCGAGACGCGAGATACCCCTGTTGAAGTAGGCTTCTGCAAATTGTGGTTCCAGTTCAATAGCCTTCGAATAGTCGGCAATTGCGGCACGGTAATCCTTCTCCAGACTGAAGATCTCTGCCCGGTTATAGTAGGCATAGATGAAGTCGGGATTGATGCGGAGGATTGCTTCATACTCTTTCAGGATCTCTTCGTAATCGATTGATTTGGTGGATATATCCGGCAGTCTGGGTTTTCCGGCAATATTGCCCAGTTCCGGCAGGTTGATGGCTGCACCGGAGCTCATTGCCCGGGGATCGGTTTGCAAACGGTCATACTCCAGTTGTTTGGAGCGCACCACCGCACGGGCAAAATGGGCAAGCAGCATGTCCGGATTCAGCGTGATCACCTTTTGGAGATCTTTGAGTGCATTTTCGTAATCCTGCACAAGCATGAAATCCATGGCTCTTCCGAAATAAAGGGTTGGGTTAACGGGGTCGCTCTCCAACCTCATAGAATAGTTATCGATAGAACGGAAGTGGCTCTCTATCTGCAATTCGTTCAATGCAGCTTCGTTATTGGTTGCTTTAAGTATCCAGGAGAGATGCAACTCACTGTTGGCCTTATCCATCACCTCGGAGTAATAAACCGGCCGATTCACCTCGTAAGAACGTTCGTAGTAAGTGAGTACGAACATCGGTTCCGGATCCACGGGAGCGTGTATATTCTGGACCTTACCACGACTCTGGCGTTGGTATTTTGATTTCTCTGAACGCTCGTTGTCGGCTACAACGAGCATGTTGAACTTATCGATATCCTCATCGGCCTGTTCACGGGTATCTTTGGTTTCACTCTGTTTGCGAGCCTGTTTAAAAGGCTCCGGGTTGACTGTGGCCACCTTGCGAGCTTTTGCTTCTTCTGCACGGGCCAACATGTAATCATTTTCTGCACCACGCAGATCATTCATTTCGCGTTTCAGTTGCGATCGCATATAGTAACCCGTGAAGAAATCGGGGTTTGCCGCGATGACCACATTCAGGTCGGCCAGTGAAGCCTCTTTATCGCCTATTTCATTGTGCAACATCGCCCGGTTCAAATAGGCAATCTTGTTGTCGGGTTCCAGCTCAATCACCTTGTCGAAGTCGCGAATGGCCCGGTTGTTGTCACCTACCTGCGCGCGCAAAAGACCCCGGTTGAAACGGGCAATGAGGTTGTTCTCATCCGTCTCGATCACCCGGTCGTAGTCGGCCATGGCTCCGCGGAGGTCGTTGAGGTGATACTTCACCAGTCCGCGATTGATGTAGTTGCCCTCGAAATAGGGATCCAACCGGATGGCCTCATCCAGATCGGCCAACGCTTTGTTGTACTCTTTCTGCTGAAGCTGCAGTACTCCCCGTGCAGAGAAAGATTGCGCGGTATAGGGGTCAATCTCGATCGCCTTATCCAGGTCGGCCATGGCACTTGTGGTATCATTCATCTCCAGGTGCATCTGTGAGCGGGTAAGATATCCAGGTGTGTAATCGGGAAATCGACGCAACAGCACCTCAAAAAACTTCGCCGCAACTTCATACTGTTTCAGCTCCACGTTTACAATGGCCATGTTTACCAGTGTTATCCGATCCTCGGGAAAGAATTCCAGGCTACGCTGATAATCGGTTGCGGCAAGCTCATACTTATCCTGGTTCTGCCGTGCCGCTCCCCGCAGCTGATAGGCTGCCGTGTAGTATGGGTTGCGCAGAAGGCACTCAGCGGCATCTTCCTCGGCTCCTTTGAAGTCGTCGAGCATAAATTTTGCCATCGCCCTGAAATAATAGGGATCGGCCAGATAAGGCTTCGCTGTAATTACTTGGTTAAAGTATTGAATAGCGAGCACATAATCCTCGAAATAAAGCGCATTCCTCCCAATCATCATCACCCTGTCGGTATTGACCTGTGACGAGGCCGACAAGGTAGAAAGCATGATGCAAACTGCCAGTATGAATTGTTTCATTGTTGAATCTTTGATTGTGCGAATATAGCTGTTTTTTGCATTGTATATCGAAAGTCCTTGCAGTTTGAGTGTTTCCACGGCAGAACGTTTAAAGTAATCCGTTATTTTTCTACTGCTTTTCCACGATTCTGCCTCCCTCATCGGTGACCCTGATGGCTATTTTCACCGCAGTATCGGGCAGGATCGACTCCACCAATTCAGGCCACTCTATGAAGCAGAGGTTGCCGCTATAGAAATAATCTTCGTATCCAAAATCAAAGGCTTCTTCGAGTTTGTTGATGCGATAAAAATCGAAATGGAATATGGGTCTGCTCTTTTTGTCCCTGTACTCGTTGATGATGGCGAAGGTGGGGCTCGACACGGTCTCGGTCACCCCCATCTCTTCACAAATAGCTTTTATAAAGGTGGTCTTTCCGGCACCCATGCTACCATAAAATGCAAAAACCTTGTTGTTCCCCATTTCCTGGATGAACTTGCGGGCAGCCTCATTGATTTCCTGCAGGTTGTTTATTGCTATCTGCATATATTGTTTTATTTCGGGTTTAGTGTAATGAGCGGCACCATCATCTCTTCGATCGAGATACCTCCGTGTTGATAACTTTGCGTGTAAAGCGACATATGATGATTGTAATTGTTGGGGTAAACAAAAAAGTCGTTTTGTGTAGCAAAGATATACCGTGTACTCATGTTCGGTGTTGGTAAACCAAACTCCTCGGGATGCAGCATCTCGAAGAGTTTCCTGGGTTCGTATCCCAGATTTTTCCCTACCTTGTATCGCAGATTGGTGTTGGTTTCTTTGTCTCCCAATACCTTCAGTCCGTTTTTTACCCGAATTGAGCCATGATCTGTAGTGAGCACCACCCGATAACCTTTCGCGGCGATTGTTTTCAGGAGTAAAAACAAGGGAGAGTGTACAAACCATGATCGGGTGAGCGTGCGGTATGCTGCCTCATCGGCTGTCAGTTCGCGAATCATTTTCGAATCGGTTCTCGCATGGGAAAGCATGTCAATGAAGTTGAATACCCATACATGTAAATCATGCTTCTCCCACTCGGCAAAACGGTTGTAAAGCGCTGTAGCCTCCCTGTTGGAATTAACTTTCTGGTAGGAGAGAAGCGGCGAAAGCTGTTTCCTTTGTAGTTGAGCCCGAATAAGGGATTCCTCCTGCTGATTCTTGCTCTCCTCCTCGTTGTCACCCACCCAGAATTCGGGAAACTCCATGGCCAGTTGTCGCGGCATCAACCCCGAAAAAATACTGTTTCTCGCATAAGGAGTGGCCGTGGGCAGTATGCTGTAATAGAGGGTTTCCTGGCAAATAAAGTGGTCCGAAATAAGATCCTTGACGGCAAGCCACTGATCGAGGCGGAAGTTATCAATCAAGATAAAAAAGAGCTTTTCTCTTCTGGCAAGCACCGGAAAGACTGCCTTTTCAAAAAGAGCAGGACTCATCAGCGGGGAGGTGTCGTCTCCTCTCATCCAGCGTGGGTAGTTTTTCCGAATAAATCGGGCAAAAGCGCTGTTCGCTTCCATTTTCTGAGACGCCAGCAGATCCCTCATGGAATTCTCTGCAGGATGTAGCTCCAGCTCCCAGTAGACCAATTTCCGATAAAGTGCCATCCATTCCTCTGCTGAACAGCAGCTCTCAATTTCTCCACTGAGCTGATTGAAAACCTGTCGGTAGTTGTCCGTGATAGCATCAGAAATGAGCTCTTTCTTGTCGAGTATCTTCTTGATGGTGATCAGCACCTGGTTGGGGTTGACCGGCTTGATCAGGTAATCAGCAATTTTTCTGCCGATGGCACACTCCATGATCCCCTCATCTTCACTTTTTGTCACCATAACCACCGGTACGTCGGGGGCAGTGTCATGCAAGTGATTGAGTGTTTCCAGACCGGATAACCCCGGCATCTGTTCATCGAGAAAGATCATGTCGAAGCTTTTTTCCCTTGTTCGCTCAATGGCATCGTGTCCGTTGTTGGCGCACTCCATCAGGTAACCTTTCTCTTCCAGAAAGAGCACATAAGGTCTCAGCAGATCAATCTCGTCGTCCACCCAAAGGAAATGAGCTTTATGCATCTTGGTTACCACCGTTTTCGTTGCTGATAGAAATTGGGCAAATGTATCTATTTCCGTTGTATCTGACAATCTTTTTTGCTTTTTTAGGAGACAACAAGCCTGTTTGCCGCTCCCAGAGAACGCATGACAACCATGCAGGCATAAAAGAAATAGCTAGAAATGATTTTTATTGTTAAATATTTGCGGTGCTATTCTTAAAAAGACTATATTTGTAAGTAGTATACCCACTTAACAAATAGAAACAAAATCATGCAAAAAACAATCCTCCCCGCACTTATTGTATTAACAATCTTCACTTTTGGTTGCAAAAAACAACAAACAGAGATACTCAACGGAAATGATCTCTCCAACTGGCATTTCGTACTGGATAATGACACCGTGCCGGCCGAACAGGTTTTCGCAGTGCAGGAGGGGATCATCACCATAAAAGGGGAGCCACTGGGTTACATGTATACCTCGGAAAAATACAGCAACTTCGTGCTGGATCTGGAATACAGATGGGGCGGAGAAGCCAGCAACAGCGGCGTTTTCTTTCTGATTGAAGAGGCTTCGAAGCCGTTCCCGAGAGGCATTGAGTGCCAACTCAAAGCCGACAAGGCAGGAGACCTTGTCCTGCTCTCAGGAGCTGAACTAAAAGAATACCAACTTCCGGAGGGAGCCACGGAGCGACCAAAATTCCCGGTGATAGAAAAAAAAGAATCATCGAGTGAGAAGGCTGTCGGCGAATGGAATAAGGTGAAGATCAAAGTAAAGGAAGGCGTAGCAGAGATTTTCATCAACGGGGTGTTACAGAATAGTGCCACCAGCGAAGTCAAGGAAGGACATATCGGCCTGCAGAGCGAAGGAAAGGAAATTCACTTTCGGAATCTTGTGCTTGAAAAGTTATAGTATAGCACTTCACATGTGCGTGATTTTGGGATAGATACAACCCGTAATCTTACAAATGATGATGACACCCAAATCGAAACAATACATTGAGCTGGAGGAGGAATACGGAGCACACAACTACCATCCGCTGCCGGTGGTACTGTCGCGTGGGCTGGGGTGTTACGTGTGGGATGTGGATGGCAAAAGGTATTTTGATTTTTTGTCGGCCTATTCTGCGGTCAACCAGGGACATTGTCATCCTAAAATTGTGGCTGCCCTCCAGACACAGGCGCAGACACTGTGCCTTACCTCACGCGCTTTTTATAACGATGCCCTGGGGCCTTACGAGGCATTCATGCATGATTATTTCGGGTACGACAAGATCCTCCCCATGAATAGCGGTGCAGAGGCAGTTGAGACAGCACTCAAGCTGACACGCAAGTGGGGTTACCTGAAAAAGGGGATTCCAGAAAATGAAGCAATCATTGTAGCCTGCAGTGGCAATTTTCACGGACGCACCATCAGCATTGTCTCACTCTCAACCGATACGGATGCCAGAGCCGACTACGGACCCTATACCCCAGGAATTGCCGTGATTCCCTACAACGATGTGGATGCCTTGGCTTCTTTTTTTGAAGAGAAAGCTGCTTCTGTTGCTGGTTTTCTCGTAGAACCCATTCAGGGTGAGGCAGGCGTGAACGTACCGGACGAGGGATATCTGAAGGCATGTTACCAACTCTGTAAAGCATACAATGTGCTATTTGTAGCCGACGAGATACAGACAGGAATAGGGCGTACCGGCAGGCTCCTTTGCTGTGACCACGAGGAAGTACGTCCGGATATCCTGATCCTGGGAAAAGCACTTTCAGGAGGAGTATTACCTGTTTCGGCAGTATTGGCCGATAATGAAATCATGATGACCATTAAACCGGGGCAGCATGGCTCCACCTTTGGCGGATTCCCGCTAGCCTGTAAAGTGGCCATGACCGCGCTGGAGGTGGTAAAAGAGGAAAAACTGGCAGAGAAGGCTGAAAAACTGGGTAAAATATTCCGCCATGAAATGAGCGCCATCAAAAGTCCACTTATCAGGCAGGTCAGGGGCAAAGGTCTGCTCAACGCTGTAGTGATCGCTCCCCACGAGGGAAAAGAGGCGTGGGACCTGTGCCTGAAGATGGCAGAGAAAGGTTTGCTGGCGAAGCCTACTCACGGCGACATCATTCGTTTTGCCCCACCGCTGGTAATTACAGAACAGGAGCTCATGAAAGCGATTGGTATCATCAAAGAATCAATCGAGTCTTTATAAAATGAGCCTCCTACCGGAACGCTATCTCACGAATCACCCTGATGCCTGGGTATGGATTCTGATTATATGATTATATGCAAACCACCTCGAAAATACTCATGATCAGGCCGGCTCGATTTGCATTCAACATGGAGACGGCACAAAACAACTTCTTTCAGCAGAGAGTGGAGAACGACTCTGTGGCTGAAAAAGCAGTGGAAGAGTTCGATGCTTTTGTACAGTTATTGCGAAGAAACGATGTGGATGTTACGGTGGTGCAAAACAAGCCTGCCCCCCCAACACCCGACGCCCTTTTTCCCAACAACTGGTTCACCTCTCACGTCACAGGGGAGTTGGTTCTTTATCCGATGTTTGCGGTTAATCGCCGAATAGAGAGGAATCCGGAAATAATTGACCTCCTTCGCAGGAAGATGAATCATCGCAAGCTGGTCGACCTGACCCATTGGGAGAAAGTGGGTGAGTTTTTGGAAGGTACTGGCAGTATGGTACTCGATCGCCGCAAGCGAATAGTCTACAGCTGCCGCTCCCCACGTACTTCCGAAAAGGTACTTGCTGATTTCTGTTCCCGCATGAGTTACGATGCAATTGTCTTTGACGCGCTCGACAAGGAAGGGAATCCCATTTATCATACCAATGTGATGATGTCCGTGGGATTGCAGGTCGCCATTATTTGCCTTGAATCGATCAGAGAAGAGACTGACCGTCAGAAGGTAATCTCTGCGCTGACCACAGCCGGCAAGATTATCGTGGATATATCACTGGAGCAAGTCACTCATTTCGCCGGGAATATGCTGGAAGTAAAAAGCCGCAACGGCACACCCCTCATGGTGATGTCGGCATCGGCACGCAACTCGCTGACACCGGCACAAGAAACAACGATCTCCACCTTCAACCGGATTGTAGCTCCCGATTTGCAGACCATTGAGACTGTGGGTGGGGGATCGGCCCGTTGTATGCTGGCAGAAATTTTTTATTAACCCTATTATTCAAACTTTAAAAAAAAGAAATTATGTCATTCAGAACAGAACTCAAAGATTTTTTAATGCGCGGCAACGTAGTAGACATGGCCGTAGGTATTGTAATTGGAGCTGCGTTCGGAAAGATCGTCACCTCATTTGTAAATGACATCCTGATGCCGCCCATCGCGATGCTGTTAGGAGACAGCAGATTCGCTGAATTAAAGATAATCCTGAAAGAAGCAGCCATGGAAGGCACCGAAGTAGTTACCCCCGCCATCACATGGAACTATGGCGCGTTTATTCAGGCGGTGGTAGATTTCGTGATCGTGGGTACCGCCATCTTTATTGTGATCAAAGGAATGAATTCTTTAAAAAGAAAGAAAGAGGAAGCGCCGGCACCGGCTGCGGCACCCGAACCCACCAAGGAAGAAGTGTTGCTGACCGAGATTCGAGATTTGTTGAAAAACAAATAATCTATCAGAAATAATTATTTGCGGTTTTCCAAAGGTAATTATTCACATTCATAATGTAAAAAAAACACTACAAAGACAAAAGTTCGACCTTTTAGTCAACCACTGTCCGAAACCTATGAGGCTCCGGCGATTGAAGTCATGGGTATCGCCATTGAATAAAACATCATGGCCGACAGCGGAAATTCTCCCGATTTCGATGGAGAAGACTGGTAGTCACGTAAGACATGAGACCCAATCTAAGAACAAAAAACAAAAAAACAATGAAAAGAACTGTTCTGCTGACAATCATTCTTCTTGCGCTAGTCGCGGGTTGCAGCAAGGATGAGGGCATACCCCCCGATTCCGAAAAACAGGACAAGGGTACGGTCATCAGCCTGACGGCGAGGATGCCGAATGAAGAGCAAGATACCCCAGCTACGCGGGTCGCTTTAGAGCAGGACAATCTGAATATTAAGACCACCTGGGAAGCTGGAGACAAAATCTATCTGGTTTTTGCGCAGAGTGGAACCGCCAAGGGCAAACAGATTGTCACCCTGGCGGCTGACGACATTACAGATGCTGGCAAGATAGCGCATTTTTCCATTACCGTACCTTCTGAAATTTCCTCCGAAATTTTCGACTTATACGGGGTGCATGGCGTAACCGGGTTTACAAGCGAAGAGAGCTATGAAGTTTCTCTTTCTGGCGCACCCTGGAGCGGAACGCTCACCCAGGTGCAGAACAAAGATGTGGCGATGCTTAGATTTGCCACAACTGGCATCAGCAAGGCCAATTCCAGTGCATCGGTAACCTTTGCACACTTGGGCTCCCTGTTCCATATCAAGCTCATGAGATCCGGCAGCGCTGCACTGAATGGCATTACAAAAGCCGAGCTTGTAGCCGCATCGGCAATACAGGCAGAGCAAGGCTCAGGCTCGCCTACTTACAATCTGGTAAGCGATTCTTTTTCGGGGACATCAGCCACAGGTACCTCCTTGCCGTTTGAGATCAGCTCTACGGACCTGACAACGAGCGGAACCGTAGAATTCTGGGGCTGGTATCCGCCGGTGGCCGACCAAAACTGGCCGGGCCTAGGCCTGAAAATCACCACCACCGGAGGCACTTACTTGAGTACCAACGGCAAGCCGGCCCGTTCGTCGGCCACTGCTGCCGGGAAGGCTTATCATTTCTATGCTTCTTACGACGGCGCTAATTTGAATTTTACCAACAGCAGCGGAACAGTCAACACCGGGTATCTTCTGGACTCTCGTGACAACAACGTTTATAAAACTGTGACCATCGGCACCCAAACCTGGATCGCCGAAAATCTGAAGTACCTGTCCGACAATTCGGGGGCCCTACCAGAGGGTTACGATGTCTTTGGTTATACCGGTACTGATGTTTCTGAGGCAAAAGCTACCGAAAACTATAAAACCTACGGCGTACTTTACAATTGGTCGGCTGCCATGAATGGAGCAGCAAGCAGCGATGCCAATCCCAGCAGTATACAGGGTGTCTGCCCCCCGGGCTGGCACCTACCCAGTGTTGCAGAGTGGACTACATTCACAAACTACCTGGCGGATAACGGATACAATTATGACGGGACAACAGGAGGAAACAAAGCGGCATTGGCTGTGGCAGCTGCTGATGTTTGGAGAAGCTCTACAGTTGCTGGTGCGCCGGGTAATACAGATTACCCGGATTATATAAACAAGTCAGGCTTCTCGGCTCTTCCTGCCGGATGGCGTGATAAAGACGGGAATTACCTGAATATGGGCCAGTGGTGCTTTTGGTGGACTACCAATCAAAATTCTGACGAACGGGCTATATTTATAAGATTAAAATATGATCAAATTACGATTGATAATATTTCAACAGGCCACCTTAAAGCAAACGGATATTCCGTACGATGCCTAAAAGATTAACGTGAAAAAGCTCTTATTTTTCTGCCGAAGAAGAGAGAGTGCAATCAAAATCGAATTTTATACCAAAAAAGTCTCGATTTTTGTAACCGGTCCGGCAATATGTAAGTCATATGGATGTAAACAAAATTATTATTCACTTTTAATACATTCAAATTATGGGAGAATTAATACCAATTATTGCTATTATTTGCACCATCGGCCTGCCGATTATTGCCGGATGGATACTAGGATTGCAATGGATCAGGACACGCAATGCTGAAAGAATGGGACTGATCAACCAGGGCATCATTCCCCCCGATCACACTCCAAAGAAAAAATCAGATCCTAATCGTCTCGTATCGCTCAGAAACGGAATCGTTTTGATCGCGTTGGGTATCGGAATTATGGTGGGATTTCTCTGTTCGGAGTACCTCGTGATTGGTCAGGGCAACGAATTCTGGATGACGGGCGCCAGTGTGGTTTTTTTCCTGGGCGTGGGTTACCTGTTTTATTTCCTGATAGTACAAAAAATGCCGAATAACCGGTATAGTGAAGAATCGGAATTGGAATAACGGCTTGCAATGAACGAAAACCAACGTGTGCAACAGGTGCTTTCGGGCAATTCTTCCGCATTTGCATATTTTGTCGAGGCTTATCAAGACATGGCCATCACCATCGCTCACAGGATTTGCGGCAATATGCAGGATGCGGAAGATGTCGTCCAGGAAAGTTTTGTCAAGGCATACCGGAATCTACGTAGTTTTCGCTCCGACAGCAAATTTTCTACCTGGCTTTATCGTATTGTCTACAACACGGCCATCACCCATTCGAAGACACAAATGTGGATTGGGAGCAGGGAGACGGTGGTTGAAGAGGCATCACAAGTGGCCGATAACGCGCTCGAAATAAATATGGATGAAATGGAGCGAAAAGAGATCGTGTCGGAAGTAATGCAAAGAATGCCCAAGGGAGATGCGCTGTTACTCACACTCTACTATTTGGAGGATAATCCGGTCAAAGAGATCGCAAAGATCACTGGTCTGAACGAGCCCAATGTAAAGGTAAAACTATTCAGGGCGAGGAAGCTTTTCAAAGAAATGGTTGTTTCAAATTACGGAATACAGATAACAGGCTCATAATAATGATCATCATGTTAGAAACATACAATCAGCATAAAGAAGATGAACAAATGCGGAAGATTCTCTCGTCGACCAAAATAAACGCATCGGAGAACCTGAAGTATCGCATTATGCGACAAATAGAAACAGAAAACGCACTTGTGCCAAAGAAGGGGAAACCGATCAAGGAATCGGGAAATGTATTGAAGGAGATGGGTTCTCTCTTTGGCACCATGTATGCCGTGCTGGCAGCCATGATAGCAGGGGTGTATTTCTTATTCGGCAAAGAGTTTTTGTTGTCACCTCAATTTATAGGCACGGTGATCCTGATTGCTTCCGTATTCAGTCTGCTGTGGCTGATATCTCGTCTGGACTCATATCTGAAAGAAAAAAAGAGAATCCATTGATTTATGACGGTCTGTTTATCCTCTGGAGAGTTCGAGCTTTGCTTTTTCCAGCATTTCAGGTGATTCGGCTGGCGGATAACGTAAATCGAGCGATCGGAACAACTCCAGAATGATATCGCCCACCGCTACACGGGTAAAAAATTTCTTATCGCCAGGGATTACAAACCAAGGTGCATAGGGTTTCGATGTTTTTCCCAGCATCTCTTCAAATGCAGCGTCATAGTCTTCCCATTGAGCACGAGCCTGGAGATCGGCCGAACTGAACTTCCAGTTTTTATCGGGCTCTTCGATGCGCGAAAGGAAACGTGCCTTCTGCTCCTCTTTAGAGACATGCAGAAAAAATTTGAGTATGCGCGTACCGTTCTGATGGAGATGTTGTTCAATGGAATTGATGCTATCGTAACGTTCCTCCCAGAATTTCTGATCAATCTTATCTACCGTCTCGTAGCCGGGAATGCGTTCGTTGAGAATCCATTGCGGGTTTACTTTGGTGGCCAGCACATTTTCATAGTGTGAGCGATTGAATATCTCGATCATCCCCCGTTGCGGAAGAGCAAGATAATGACGCCACAAATAATCGTGTTCCAGTTCGCTCCGGGTCGGTGTTTTGAAGCTGTGCACCCGACACCCTTGCGGGTTAATCCCGGACATCACGTGCCGGATCACGCCATCCTTGCCGGCAGCGTCGCGAGCCTGGAGAATGATCAGCAAAGAGTAACGATCGTCGGCATAAAACATTTCCTGCAGCTTCTTCAGCTCTTTGATATTTCTTTCGATCTCCTCTTTTGCTGTTTTTTTTGTAAAACCGCCATCCTCATGGGTAGCCCTGTTACTCAGGTAGACTTTTTCACCCTCTTTGACACGGAATTTACTGTAATCGAAATTCATGGTTTCTTACTTTTGCTGTGCCACATTGCTGCCGATACCCTGAAGCAAATCCTCATAGCGCAAATCATCTGAAATAATTTGCAATCCCTGGGTGAAAATATCACTTTCTTCGTTGATGATTCGGTAGAATGCAGATGAATCATATAGATCTCTGGCTATCAATGCTTTCAGCTGTACAAAAATCAGGGATTGAGAGCGACTGTATTCTTCCTCGCTCCATGTCACCTGCTCGGCTGCTGCAACTGCCCGCAAGCGCTGTTCTATCTCTTCTGAAATCTGAAAATCGGCCATGAACCGAACCACATCAGGGTACTGCTGAAGCAATGTATTGCGTCGGTTATCCACCACAGAGATGGCTGTCCTGTTAATCACTCCTCTTGCATTCAGATTGGCATGAAACATGGTCCCCCGGGTGGTATCCATGGGCACAAAATAGTCGGGCATAATTCCTCCGCCACCATAGACCGTACGCTTTTTCACCAATGTCTTATACTTCAAGGAATCGGGAAAGTGGATGCTGTCGGCATCAAACATTTCACCGTGTGTATACCGGTTCATAAAATCCTGGTCGTATACATCTTTCCTGCCCACTTCATAAGGCTTCTGGATGCTCCTTCCCGATGGGGTATAATAGCGCGCCACGGTCAGCCTGATCATGGTGCCGTCGGGCAAGGGAAGCTGACGCTGTACCAATCCTTTACCAAAGGTCCTTCTCCCGACTACCACACCACGATCCCAATCCTGCAAAGCCCCGGCAAGAATCTCGCTGGCCGAAGCGGAAGCTTCGTTGACCAACACCACCAGCTTGCCGCTTTGCAGTTCACCACCTTCGGTGGCATTCATCGTGTAACGGGGTTGATTCTTTCCTTCGGTATAGACGATGAGCTTGGAGTCGTCAAGGAATTCGTCAGCTATCTCATTGGCAGTCTGCAGGATACCCCCTCCATTATCGGTAAGATCAAATATTAGATGCTTCATTCCCAACGATTTCAATCTACTTTCGGCTTGTTTAAACTCGCTGGCAGAGGTGACACCAAAGCGGCTCAGGCGAATATAACCAATATTGTCTGTCACCATATAAGCTGCATCGATGCTGGTGATGGGGATCTTGTCGCGTACAATTCGAAACTCCATCAACTGGGGCATGCCACGCCGCAACAACTTCACGTTCACTACAGTACCCTTGGGTCCCCGAAGTCGCTTGATCACATCCTGGTTGTTCATCTTCACGCCGGCGATCAAGGTATCGTTTACCTGAATAATCTTGTCACCTGGCAGAATACCCACCTTCTGCGACGGTCCTCCAGAGATCACCTCCATGACATAAAGGGTATCGGTAAGCATGTTGAAAGAGATGCCTATTCCGTCGAAGTTGCCCTGTAATGGCTCGTTCATGGCACGCACCTCCTCTTCGTTCAGATAGGAGGAATGCGGATCGAGCTCCGCCAGCATCGCCCGTATAGCAGCTTCGGTGATTTCTTTCGAATTCACATCGTCCACATAGAGTCCTTTAACCAGTTGAAGGGTACGCTCCAGTTTCAACCCTTCGGGTGAAGGTTTGAACTGCGCATGAACATGACAGGAAATCAAGATGGTACCCAGTACCACCACAGCTATTTTTTTATGCATCGATTGTTGTGTTAGCAGGAATTATATTTTCATTCCTGGGGGTATAAAGTTACTGACGTCCTGTCCATAACAAAGCAACTCCCTCACGTGGCTGGAGCTGATGTGTGACAGGGCCGGTTCTGTAAACAATAGAAACGTCTCTATTCCCGAAATAGTTCGGTTCATGTCAGCAATTGTCTTCTCATATTCGAAGTCGATCACCGAGCGGATACCCCGCAGAATGAAGCGGGCACCGACTTCCTCTGCGAATTTAATCGTCAAGGAATTGTAACTCTCAACCTTTACACGGGGCTCGTCCCTATAAAGATCCCTGATCATCCCGATCCTTTTCTCCAATGTAAAGTAGGATTTCTTTGCTTCGTTAATTCCGATGGCAATCACGATCTCATCCATCAGGGTCAATCCCCTTCGTACCAACGATTCGTGACCGAGGGTGAAAGGGTCGAAGGTGCCAGGGAACAAGGCTATTCGCTTCTGAGGGACTGTTGGTTCCATTTTATGCTACTTCTTCATCTTCCACCACCAGGTTGTCGATGATGAAAGTCTGCCGTTCCGGCGTGTTTTTGCCCATGTAAAACTCAAGCAATTCTTTCAGAAGATCTTCCTTGCGCATGGTCACCCTGTCGAGTCGGATATCCTCGCCGATGAAATTGCGAAACTCGTCGGGTGAGATCTCTCCCAGCCCCTTGAAACGGGTTATTTCCGGATTGGGGGAGAGTTCTTCAATTGCACTGAGACGCTCCTCTTCGGTATAGCAATAGAATGTCTTTTTCTTGTTGCGTACCCTGAAGAGGGGAGTTTGCAGGATATACACATGTCCCTTCTTGATCAGATCGGGGAAGAACTGCAGGAAAAAGGTGAGCAACAACAGGCGGATATGCATTCCGTCGGTGTCGGCATCGGTAGCGATGATTACCTTGTTGTAACGCAGCCCATCCATGTTCTCTTCGATATTGAGGGCTGCCTGAAGCAGGTTAAACTCCTCATTTTCGTAGACAATCTTCTTGGTGAGACCGAAGCTGTTCAAAGGTTTTCCTCGGAGGCTGAAGACCGCCTGTAGATTGGGGTCACGACTCTTTGTGATGGAGCCGCTGGCAGAATCACCCTCGGTAATGAAGATGCTGGATTTTTCTCTGTCGTCTCCTTTCGCATCGTTGTAATGGAAGCGGCAATCACGTAGTTTCTTGTTGTGGAGGTTGGCTTTTTTTGCACGCTCCCGTGCCAGTTTAGTCACCCCGGCAATAGCTTTGCGTTCTTTCTCGGAATCGAGGATTTTCTTCTGCAGCGCCTCCACCGTATCGGGGTTTTTGTGCAGATAGTTGTCCAGTTCCTTTTTCAGGAAATCATTGATATACTTGTTAACCGATATGCCGTTGGGACCCATCTCTTTCGAACCGAGCTTGGTCTTGGTCTGCGACTCAAATACAGGCTCTTCCACCTTGATGCTAATGGCCGCCACCATACCGTTACGGATATCGGAATACTCAAAGTTTCGGTTGTAAAACTCTTTGATCACACGGGCTGTAGCCTCACGAAAAGCCGTCAGATGGGTACCTCCCTGGGTGGTATGCTGTCCGTTGACAAACGAGTAATACTCCTCTCCATACTGATTGGTGTGCGTAATGGCTACCTCAATATCCTCCCCAAATAGATGAATGATCGGATAAAGCTCCTCAGAGGTGAGGTTCTCATTCAACAAATCCTCAAGTCCGTTTTTAGAGGTAAACTTTTTCCCGTTGAAGAGGATGGTAAGCCCTATATTGAGGAAAACATAGTTTTTCAACAACGGTTCGATGTGTTCATCACGGTAATGGTATTCTCCGAAAATCTCAGCATCTGGTGTGAAACCCACCATGGTTCCGTTGGGACTGGCCGACGCCACCGTTTCACCGTCACTTACTTCGATCCCTTGCCTAAACTCCACCGTTTTCGAGAGACCTTCGCGTGTGCTCACCATGTAGAAGTCCGACGAAAGTGCATTCACCGCTTTGATTCCCACACCGTTGAGACCGACCGATTTTTTAAATGCTTTGGAGTCGTACTTGGCTCCGGTATTCATCTTGGAGCATACATCCTTCACTTTACCAAGGGGCACACCTCGTCCATAGTCACGCACCGACACAAAATGATTGTCGATGTTGATCTCGATTGTTTTACCAAATCCCATCATGTACTCATCGATGGAGTTGTCGAGTACCTCTTTCAACAGCACATAAATACCGTCGTCGTAGGAGGAGCCATCTCCCAGTTTCCCGATATACATGCCGGGACGGCGACGGATATGTTCCTGCCATTCCAGGGTGACAATATTTTCTTCCTGATAATTGTCTTGCAGTATCTGTAGTTCTCTTTCTGTTTCGTTCACGTTAATATATCACTCCTCTATAGTTGTTTGATGAAGGCTCTACGCCTCTTTGTATGTTTGGCATCCAGGTCGTTCCACATAGATTTCACTTTGTGGTTCAGGTCCAGTTCGGGGTTGCTTTCAGCGTACTCGAAACCCAGTCGGCTGGCTGCCGGAATGAATTCATTGAACAACAATGCATTGATTCCTTTACCTTGATATTCGGGATCCACAGCAACAAGCAGGAGGTCGAGCACATTGTTCCCTTTTCCTTTCAGTGCCCGATAGAGATGATACCAACCGCCGGGCAGAAAACGCCCTTTTGCTTTCTGAAGCGCTTTGGCGATACTGGGCAGTCCGATGCCCACGCCTACCAGCTTATTATCTTCCTGCCTGATCACCAGCGTAAGAAACTCCAAGCGCAGCATCGGTATGTACATGTCTACATAATAATCGATCTGCTTCTCTGTGAGCTCCACATAGCCATATAAATCTTTGTAGGCACGATTGATTAGTTTAAAGATCTCTCTCGCATAGGGATAGACATCTTTCTTACTCTGTAAATGCTTTACCTCAAGGCCTGAGCGTTTTTTCACGATCTCCGAAGCACGCAGAAAACGCTCGGGCATCTCCTTGGGTATGGTGATGAGGAACTCCACCCAGTCCTGGTCTTTCATGTAGCCCAGTCGCTCCATGTGATCCACGTAATAGGGGTAGTTGTAGATGGTGGAGAGGGTACCCATCTGATCGAATCCTTCCACCAGCATCCCTTCATGATCGAGATCGGTAAATCCCAGCGGACCATGCATCTTCTCCATCCCTCGCGAGCGTGCCCAACTTTCGGCCGCGCCAAAAAGAGCATCTACAACTTCGTTGTCATCAACAAAATCGACGAACCCAAAGCGGGCGTTTTTCTCGTTCCAGATCTCATTGGCTTTATAGTTGATGATCGCACCGATTCTACCCGCAATTTCCCCATCGCGATACGCCAGAAAGTAGGTAGCATCGCAATGTTCAAATGCCGGATTTTTGTCTATCCTGAGCGTCGTACGTTCATCGTAAACCAAGGGGGGGACAAAAAACTCATTTCCTTCGTAGAGATCGATACCGAACTGGATGAACTTCATGAGCTCATCTTTCGAGTTGACTTTATGAATAACTACTGACATTTTGATAGAATTCTATTGATTTCCTCTGTGCTGTCGATTACTATGCTTCATTTTGACAGTGATACAAAGATAGTGAACTTTTTTGATCAACGAGAGCAGAGTAAATTCATTTATTCTGTCGAGTGCAAAAAAATCTAACTTTAATGAACTTTCTCGAAAAGCGAAATGAGCAGTAGAGAAATTTATTGGGATGCTGCCTCCTGATAGTACCTCCATCTATCAATGACGTTTTGAACATAATTGATCGTTTCATCCCCTCTGAAATATCCGTTTTTACAGACCGGATCAGTGTAGTATTGTTCCAGACGCTTCAACTGGATATATTTCTCCACGTTACCTTCCCATAGATCCTTGTCGGCATCATATTTTTCGGCCAGTGCCCTGGCATCAAAGACGTGCCCCAGACCACCGTTGTAGGCTGCCAGCGACAGTTTTATCCGCTCCAACGGGTCTGGCACCGAACTGAAGGTGACAAGGAGTTGCTTGAGATAGGCAGCTCCGATGCGGATGTTGGTTTCGGGATCGTATAACTCGTCACTGCTTACCCCCAGTGAAGCCGCCGTGGCGGGCATCAGTCCCATCAGACCAATGGCGCCTGCCCAGGACTCACCTTCTGTTTCGAAAGTGGACTCCTGCCAGGCAACAGACGCAAGCAAGCGCCAGTCAATCTGTAAACGTTTTCCTTGCTGTTTAAACCAGGTATCAAAGGGTGAGATAATACCATGGCCGAGTATCTCGTCATAAGATAACCTGTCGCTGTGGGGATAACCTTTTGTCTCTTCAAAATAGCGTTTCTCTATTCGCAGAAAGAGAGGGGCAGTCGTTTTCCTTCCGAACCAGCTCTCCAGCGAATCGGCCAGAATGGGTGTGTCCTTTCTGACCACCCACGACGAGCGCTGCTCGAAGCTGACGGGTAGATTAACGTCCAGGTTCCTGAAATAGGTCTGGTTAAGCCTGGCAAGATCATCATCGGCTACGGTATATGCAATTTCTCCACGCGATACCGATCGGATAAGGTCTTCCACTAGCAGTGTGTCGCCGTAAGCCGTCTCAATTCGAATACCCCCACCCAGTTCGTTATTCAGGTTCTCAAGGCGATCACGGTATTTGGATGACCCGATCACGGTCACTTTTTTTCCAATCAGACCAGTGACGTCTGTGATGAGTGTATCGTCTCGCAACGCGCGTTGTACCAATACCTGATGAGAGATATGCTGCAGCCCGGCGAAGAGAACCGAGTCTTTCAATGTATTGGTTACAGGAATGTTGTAAGCGATCAGGTCTCCCACACCAAGTTGCAGCATCCTGATTAAGGCACGGGGATTTTCTGCCACAATGATTTCAGGTACAAGACCGTGTTGTTTGCAAAAATCACGCACCATATCGTAATGATAACCCATAGGTTGATCACGGTAGAGAAAGTAAGAAGTAGAGGTGTTCAACGTGAGCACACGCAACGTGTCGGCCTGAATGATCTGCGGGAAATCGTGCACCCGTTTCCTTTTACCCCATGTTAGGCATGAGAGACATAGGATAATCAGCACGCATGATATCAGTGAGCTTTTATTCATACCCTTGTTCAGTTAAAACGGGGTAAATATAGTGAAAGCTGAGAGATTAGCCAAACCAGTTTTGTTTGTACAATGTAATTCTATCAAAAAAAAAGACTGCCCCTATTGGAGCAGCCCTCTACACAAAAAACATCACCGGAATTGTCTATTCATACGCGATCTCTCCATGTTCGGAGATATCGAGACCCGTAGACTCGCTCTCTTTACTTGCCCTGATGCCGACCAGTGCATCCACAATCCTGAACAGGATCCAGGTCATGACTGCGCTGAAAGCGATAGTGGCAACAGTCGCCACGATCTGTATCCAAAGTTGATTCCAGTCGCCATAAAGTGCTCCCTGTGCACCTCCTTCACCTGTGATGGTTTGAGTAGCAAAAACACCAATCAGCAGAGAGCCGATAATCCCGCCGATACCATGTACACCAAAGGCATCGAGTGAGTCATCATAACCAAACCGGGGTTTCACATGGGCCACCATAAAGAAGCAAACCAATCCTGCCACCAAGCCGATCACGAAAGCGCCCAGCACGCCAGAGGAGCCTGCAGCAGGGGTAATGGCAACCAGACCTGCTACCACGCCCGTACAAAAACCGATTACCGTAGGCTTCTTGTTGATAATCCAGTCGAGCAGGGTCCATGTCAGTGCCGCTGCGGCTGCAGCGATATTCGTAACAAGTATGGCGCTCGCCGATAGGCCGTCCGCAGCCAGGCCGCTACCGCCGTTAAAGCCAAGCCATCCCAGCCAGAGCAGGGCTGTACCGATCACCACGAATGGCACGTTGTGCGGTGTTATGGGTGGTGCTCCTTTCACATTCCATCCGCTCCTTCTACCCAGCAGGATGGCCATTACCAAAGCCGAGACGCCAGCGTTGATGTGCACCACGGTACCCCCGGCAAAATCGATGGCACCCATTGCACCGATCCAGCCACCACCCCAAACCCAGTGGGCAAGCGGATTGTAAACTACTAGCGCCCACAATACCGAGAAAAGCAGGAAACCGCTGAATTTAATCCTTTCAGCAAAAGCACCAACAATCAGTGCTGGCGTTATCACAGCAAACATCCCCTGAAATGAGACAAACAATAATTCAGGGATGGTGTATCCTTCCAACAGATTATTGATGGAGATACCTTGCAGGAATATTTTATCAAAACCACCGACGAAGGTATTCAACCCGCCTTGCGAAGAAGTAAAAGCCAGACTGTAGCCGACTGCCACCCACTCAATTATGATCACGGCAGTCAGGATCAGACATTGCATCAATACACTCAGTACATTCTTCCGACGTACCAATCCTCCGTAAAACAGGGCAAGTCCAGGGATGGTCATCATCATCACCAGGATGGTGGCCACGATAATCCAGGCTGCATCTCCGCCATTCAGGGCAGGTTCGTCTCCATTCTGTGCAAATGTCATAGCAGGCAGGAGGAAGAGTGAGATCAGCATCACGATATATTTCAGTATTTTATGTTTCATATTTTCTAAGTTATTGTTATATCAATCCTGTTTCAAAATGCTAAACCTGTGTCTGGTCTTTGTCGTAGAGTGATTCATCACCCCGGTCCCCTGTACGGATGCGAATAGATTGTTCAATGGTGGACACGAAAATCCGACCATCGCCACTTTCACCAGTGAAAGCTGAGCGCAGGATGGCGTCGATCGACTTTTGGACATTCACTTCCCTTACTACAAAAGAGAGATAGACCCGTTCAATGGCATTCACATCGTAAGCGATGCCCCTGAAAATAAGTCCCTGTTTGGCCGTACCCTGACCTTTCACTCCCCACCAGGAGAGGAAGTCGATATCGGCTTCATGCAATGCAGCCCGTACTTCGTCGAACTTCGTCTTGCGGATAATTGCTTCTATTTTCTTCATAGGAATAAAAAGTTTTTGAGGCTCGGGAGCAAGGCATCATGAGGTAGGATCTTTGATCATCTCCTGTCTTTGTATCTTGCATCTCACGAGCGGTTATGATGATTAAAAACGAACGCCAAATACCAGAAACACATCTTTTGTGTCGGGATTCAGCACTGCCTGGCTAAATACCGGAAGTGAAAAGGAGTCGGTGATCGTGATCTCCTTGCTTGCTTTTATCGAAGCATTGATTAGTGCGAATCCGTCGGAGTAAATACCAGCCCAGGGAGTGACACCGAGTATCAGGTCGATCGCCACGTCACCGGCTGGAATGGAATAGCTTGCTTCCATGTAACTGGAGTAATCGTCGTCACCCGCGAAATTAGTATTCCAGGCCAACGACAGCGGCAATGATTCACCAAGTGAATAGCCTAATGTTGCTTCGAACAGATGCTCCGACAATTTGAAATAACTGCTGCCCACTCCATCGGGAAGATTACGAGGAAAGAAATAATCTGTCAGCAGCAAGGAGAGGTTGCCAACGGAATAAGAGGCATAGAGATCAAACTCCCGCCAGGTTCCCTCGAAACTGGAGGATCCCCAAACGCCCAACGTGAAATCACCCGCGGAAAGTGAAACAGAGGGTTGTGCAGAAGCAGGTCCTACATACAAACCACGCCAGATGTAAGAACTCACGATATCGGCTCCCGCCGAGACCGATACATCCTGCGCCCTGATGCTGCCAAAAGCAGCACTCAACGCACACAGGAAAAAGAACAGTTTAACGCTTTTCATAATTTTTACATTTTAAATGAATAACCTCAATCTTTTTTTCAAATAGATACCTAAAACAAACATTACAATCTTTTTGAAATCAAATACCAGAATTTGTAATCATTTTGATTGTTTTACTTCGCAAAGATAATCATAAAGATTAAATACCAAATAATTTTCAATCATTTTGTCTAATTTTTTTGAAAATATATGACACTTCGATTAAAAATAGTGCCGATTAAAAAACGATATTACGTTCGTTAATTCATTATCAAATATTTAGTAAAAAGAAGAATATTCCTTACATTTGTAAAAATCGATGCACGATGAAAGAAATGCTTTCCTTTCTCTGTCTTTTCATCGCATTGGGCCTTCCGGGTAAGGTGGATGCACAAAATGTTAACTGGCGTGAATATATCGAACAGCTGGCCGAAGAGGGAATGGATGAGGCTGCCATTGAAAACATCTACCAGGAGATGCTTCAACTGGAAGATAACCCATTGGATCTGAACATCGTTACCCGCGACCAGTTAAATCAAATCCCTTTGCTTTCTTTGGATGAAGCGACTGCCATTGCTGACTTTCTGGAGAAAAACCGTCCTGTGTACACCGTTTTTGAGCTTCGAAACGTGCCCTACCTCGATTTGAAGACAGTAGAACGGATAATTCCCTTCTTTTATGCCGGAGAAAACAAAAGCCCGGAAACGGCAGCACTCCGTTCAGGTATTCTGCAATACGGACATCACGAGGTGCAGCTTCGCCTCGACAAGACTGTCACCCCACGCGCAGGGTACAGTGATTTTTCCGACAGCATCCTTACCCGTTATCCCAACCGCAAATACCGCGGTGAGGATTTTTATCACTCGCTCCGTTATGCATTTCGCTACCGTGACAAGATACAAGCCGGGATCACGGCGGAGAAGGATGCAGGAGAACCCTTCTTCAAACAAGGATACCCCAGAGGATACGACCACTATGGCCTGCACCTGATCGTTCGTGATATCGGCAAACTCAAAACAGTGGCGCTGGGCGACTACCGCCTCTCCTTTGGACAAGGACTTATCCTAAACAACGATTTCATGGTCAGCAAGGCGTGGAACAGCGGAAGCATTGTCCGCCGCACGCAGCAACCCAAGCGTCATTTCTCTACCGCTGAAAGCGGTTCTTTCAGGGGCGCCGCTGTTGTAGCCGAAATGGGCAATCTTACACTCACCTCCTTTTATTCCAACAAAAAGATCGACACCAACCTTTCGGACGAAGGGATAATCACCTCCTTCAAAACCGATGGTCTCCATCGTACACCTTTGGAAATAGAAAAGAAAGAAAATACACGCGAACAGGTCACCGGTGCCAACATCAACTACCGGAAAAATCGTTTTCAGGCGGGAATAAGCGGAGTCTATCACACCTACGACAGGATGTACAACCCAGCTTTGCAGGATTACAATATTTATTATTTGCGCGACAAGTCAAACATGAATGCGAGCATCGACTATTCCTATCAACTGCCGGGATTCATCATCGCTGGCGAGACCGCTGTCTCAAAAAACGGATCGGTAGCCGCACTACACACTCTGCAGTACAGACCCTCTTCGAATCTTTCCTTCTCGCTTCTGCACCGATATTATCCCATCTCCTATAATGCCCTCTACGCACAGGCTTTTTCGGAGGGGAGCGCTGTACGCAATGAAAGAGGGCTGTTTCTCAGTATGCAATTCACCCCTTTCAGCAGATTCACCGTGAACAGCTACCTGGATATCGTGCGATACCCATGGCTTAAATACGGTGTGGACACCCCGTCGAAAGCATTGGATTTCTACCTCCTGGCCACCTACACCCTCTCACGTTGGTCTTCGGTCGATTTCCGCTTCAAATACAAGCAAAAAGAGAAGAACATGACCTGGCCCGATGAGAACTCCACTTCCGTATTGCCCTATGCCACCCATAAACTCAGGATTCGGTATGCGCACGCATCCCAAAGCGGATGGGAATCACGCACCACCGCCGACGTAGCCCATTGCACCGAAAAACACTTTCCATCTGAGACGGGGTACATGCTCTCCCAAAATATAGGCTATCGCGGAAAGGGTCCTTTTGCAGGAGACTTCTACCTGGCTTTTTTTAATGCGGAGAGCTACAATGTGCGCCTCTATTCCTACGAAAGAAATCTGCTCAACTCATTCTACATGCCCTCCTTCTACGGCAAAGGTTGCCGGCTTTCAGCTTCAGCCAAATATGAGGTCTCTGCTACGCTCACCCTCTCTCTGAAAGCAGCCCATACCCGCTACTTCAACCGCAATACCATCGGTAGTGGCACAGAATTGATAGACGGTAACCACAGGACCGATCTCTATTTCTATATGAGATGGAAGTTCTGAATCGATTGTTTTTTGTACTTTTGAAGCCAAATCCAGATATATATGCCCCATCCCCTCCTGCAAATCGACACACTCACCAAAAGCTTCGGCGATCTGCTGCTCTTTCGCGATATCTCGTTTGGCATTGCCGAGGGGGATAAGATCGGACTGATTGCCCGCAATGGAGCGGGAAAGACCACCCTACTGAACATCATCGGGGGAAAGGAAAGTTACGACGAAGGAAGGGTGGTATTTCGCAACGACATCCGATTTGCTTACCTCGAACAGTCTCCTCAATATGATGCGGAGCTGACGGTGCTCGAAGCCTGCTTCAGCGCCGACAACGAAACGGTGAAACTGATTGCACGCTACGAGGAGATGCTTTCCTCTCACAATCAGACCGGCCTTGACGAGCTTTTGCTGCAGATGGATCTGCTCAAGGCATGGGATTACGAACAACGCATCAAACAGATACTCTCCCAACTCAAGATCACCGATTTTCACCAGAAGATGGGCCAGCTTTCAGGTGGCCAGGTGAAGCGGGTGGCACTGGCGAACGTACTGATTAGCGAACCGGAGCTGCTCATCATGGATGAGCCCACCAACCACCTCGATCTGGAGATGGTGGAGTGGCTCGAAGAATACCTCAACCGCAACAGGATGAGTCTGTTGATGGTGACGCACGACCGCTATTTTCTGGACCGCATCTGCACGCAGATTCTGGAGATCGATGAAAAACAGATTTTCTCCTATAAAGGGAATTTTTCCTACTACCTCGAAAAAAGAGAAGAGCGGGTTACCACACAAAACACTGAGGTGGACCGTGCACGCAATCTGATGCGGAAGGAGCTGGACTGGATGCGTCGCCAGCCACAGGCACGGGGTACCAAGGCAAAATCTCGCATCGATGCCTTTTATTCGCTGGAAGAGAAGGCACAACGTCGCCGCGAAGAGGAGGGTGTGCGCCTTGCAGCCCGTGGATCATACATTGGGAAAAAGATCTTTGAAGCAACACATGTGAGCAAACGTTTTGGAGATATCCGCATCACAGAAGATTTCAATTACATCTTCTCCCGGTATGAGAAAATGGGTATCGTGGGAAACAACGGCACAGGGAAATCAACCTTCGTAAAGATGCTGCTCGGTAAAGAAATACCCGACAGTGGCGGCTTTGAAATCGGCGAAACAGTGAACTTCGGTTATTATAGCCAGGAGGGACTGCTGTTCGATGAACAGATGAAAGTGATTGATGTGGTACAAAACATCGCAGAAGTAATCGACCTGGGGAATGGTAGCAAACTCACCGCCTCGCAGTTCCTGCAACATTTTCTCTTTCCTCCGGAAAAACAGCATAGCTACGTCTACAAGCTTAGCGGCGGTGAGAGAAGACGACTCTACCTCTGCACCGTACTCATCACCAACCCCAACTTCCTGGTACTGGATGAGCCGACAAACGACCTGGACATCATCACATTGAACATCCTGGAAGAATACCTTGCCGGATTTAAAGGATGCCTCATCGTGGTATCGCACGACCGCTACTTCATGGACAAGGTAGTAGATCACCTGCTGGTATTCCATGGAGACGCACGGATTCAGGACTTCCCCGGGAATTACACCCAATACAGGGAATGGAAAACCGATGAACAGAAAAAAGAGGCAGAGGAGCAAAAAACCAATAGACAGGAAACCGATCCGCGAAAAAACAGGCCATCAGAAGAAAAAAAGAAGCTTTCATTCAAGGAAAAACGTGAGTTTGAATCGCTCGAATCGGAGATTGAACAGCTGGATATAGAAAAAAACAGACTCACCGAAATGCTCTCATCTGGCAATCTTTTGTCTGAGGAACTAATGGAAAAATCTTCGCGTCTGTCGGAAATCATGGAGT
>DHTF01000110.1:40414-51936 GCA_002411515.1 Proteiniphilum sp. UBA5267
AATTTAGAAAGATTTTAAATAGTCCTCCCTTACCTTTTTATTTATTTTCCTAACTGAAATTTGTTTATTTTTGTTGGGAAAGATGATCCATGGTATGTAGGCCAATATTGCCCACAACATTACACAGCAATGGAACATCACCCAATTGAAGACCAACAATTCAAATAAACGAAAAAACTTATGAAGAGCGTAAAAGGAACCCAAACCGAACTAAATCTGATGAAATCCTTCGCAGGAGAATCACAGGCACGCATGCGCTACACTTTCTTCGCGAAAGAAGCAAAAAAAGAGGGTTATGAGCAAATTGCAGCCATCTTTCAGGAAACAGCTGACCAGGAAATGACCCATGCCAAGCGGATGTTCAGATACCTTGAAGGAGGTATGCTGGAGATCACAGCATCTTTTCCCGCCGGAGTCATAGGCACCACTGCTGAGAATCTGAAGGCAGCAGCCGAAGGAGAGAACGAAGAGTGGACCGATCTCTACCCCCACTTCGCCGAAGTGGCTGAGCAGGAAGGATTCAAGGAAATTGCCACCATGTACCGCATGATTGCCAAAGCCGAAGCAATACACGAAGAGCGCTATCTGAAGCTGTTTGAACGTGTGGTGAACGGCACTGTATTTGTACGGGAAGAGGAGATCGACTGGATCTGCCGTCACTGCGGATATGTATTTACTGGCAAGAAGCCACCGAAAAACTGTCCCACCTGCCTGCACCCGCAAGCCTACTTCGAACCAAAAAGCGAAGCCTACTATTAACTCAAATTTTTGTATGTAGTATGTTGTGATTAAAAAATCAACTACCGATTTTTTGCGACCCATCATTGCTTACATAAGCTAAAAGAGTAGAACTTGCTTCGCTTCGGACAGCTACTCTTTTTTACGCTCACTGTAAGCGATGGGTCCCCACAAAACATCTCAATGTCTCCTTTTTAATCACATACATTCCAAACAACTTGTGAAACTTGAATGAATAAAGTTTTCGTGAATAAATTAAGAAGCTGATTCCCTGCAAAGAGGATCGGCTTTTTTAAAAAGCATCTTTATATTCCATGTCGTACAACGAACTTTTTGCCCGAACGGAACTATTGGTCGGGACAGATGCAATGAAACTGATTGCCTCGAGTAAAGTGATCCTTTTTGGTGTGGGGGGCGTGGGCAGCTGGTGTGCCGAAGCACTGATCCGCAGCGGAATCATGCACCTGACACTGGTAGACTCCGACCGGGTGGCAACAGCCAATATCAACCGACAGCTCCCGGCTACCACCCTGACGGTGGGGGAATTGAAAGTGGAGGTAATGAAACGACGGCTGTTGGAGATCAACCCGGAGGCGCACATAGTCACCCTGCCCATCATCTACAGTGCCGAAACGTCGGAGTCATTTCACATGGAGCAGTATGATTACATCATCGATGCCATCGACTCTCTCGCCCACAAAGCTCACCTGCTGGTTACGGCCTCCCGCACTGGGGCGACACTTTTCTCTTCCATGGGAGCGGCCCTCAAGATGGACCCGCAACAGATACGGGTAGCCGAGTTCTGGAAGGTACGCGGCTGTAAGCTAGCATTGGCATTGCGTCAGCGGATGAGAAAAAATGAAAAACCGGAAAAACCGTTTCTTTGTGTCTACAGCGAAGAGTTGCTTCCCAACAAGGGAGAGGAGGCACTACCCGATGCAGCGGAGCATGGCAGTTTCCGGAAAGCGCAAACAAACGGTACCATGGTACAGGTCACTGCCGTCTTCGGCTTCACCCTCTCCGGTCTTGTAATTCAGGATATCGTACGCCATTAAATACATTTTTCTTACCTTTGCGCTTTTAATCAGCTACATTCATTATGCAAATCGAACATATTCTTCAGAATACCATCATCGCGGCAATCAAAGAGCTTTACCAGGTCGAAGTGAATCCGGCGCAAATCACGCTGCAGAAAACCAAAAAAGAGTTCAAGGGACACTACACCCTGGTCACTTTTCCCTTATTGAAAATATCCCGCAAGAATCCCGAGCAGACTGCTGAGGAGATTGGCACAAGGCTGGCTGACAGTTCACCCATTGTATCGGAGTACAACGTGATCAAGGGGTTTCTGAACCTCACCATCGCCCCGGGTGTTTGGGTAGAGCTGCTGCAGACGATCGATGCTGCAACCGATTACGGTTTCACGCCAATAGCCGAGGATGCGCCGCTCTACATGGTAGAATACTCCTCGCCCAACACGAACAAACCTTTACACCTGGGACATGTGCGCAACAACCTGTTGGGACATGCACTGAGTGAGGTGCTCAAAGCCAATGGGAAACGGGTGGTGAAAACCAACATCGTGAACGACCGCGGCATCCACATCTGCAAGTCCATGCTGGCATGGCAGAAATGGGGCAACGGAGAAACGCCATTCACAACCGACAAGAAGGGAGATCACCTGATAGGCGATTACTATGTACTGTTCGATAAAAAGTATAAGGAGGAACTGGCGGCTTTGCAGGAAAAAGGATTCACCAAAGAGGAGGCTGAGGCGCAATCGCAGCTGATGGAGGAAGCCCGTGAGATGCTGCGCAAATGGGAAGCACACGATGCCGCTACCGTGAACCTCTGGAAGATGATGAACGATTGGGTCTATGCCGGTTTCGATGAAACTTACCGGCAGATGGGCGTCTCCTTCGACAAGATCTACTACGAGTCACAGACCTACCTCGCCGGAAAAGAGGAGGTGCTCCGTGGCCTCAATGAGGGGTTGTTCTTCCAAAAAGAAGATGGTTCGGTATGGGCCGATCTTACATCTTATGGTTTGGATCAGAAACTGTTGCTGCGCGCCGATGGCACGTCTGTCTACATGACGCAGGATATCGGCACCGCCAAGCTCCGTTTCGATGATTATCCCATCCACACCATGATCTATGTGGTGGGTAACGAGCAAAATTACCACTTCCAGGTACTCTCCATCCTGCTCGACATGCTGGGTTTTGAGTTTGGGAAAGGACTGGTTCATTTCTCCTATGGCATGGTGGAACTACCCGAGGGAAAGATGAAATCGCGTGAAGGAACCGTGGTGGATGCCGACGACCTGATGGCGGAAATGATCAACACCGCCCATGAAACATCACAGGAGCTGGGCAAGCTGGAAGGTGTCTCTGAAGAAGAGGCGGGAGCGATCTCCCGCATGGTGGGTCTGGGTGCGCTCAAATATTTTATCCTGAAGGTGGATCCGAAGAAAAACATGACCTTCAACCCCAAGGAGTCAATCGACTTCAACGGCAACACTGGTCCCTTTATCCAGTACACCCATGCCCGCATCCAGTCGATCCTGCGGAAAGCAGCGGAACAGGGCATCACAATACCGGAGCAACTTGAACGAAACCTCCCGCTATCAGAGAAAGAGGAGGGACTGGTGCAGCTGCTGGCTGAGTTCGAGACGGTGGTAAAACAGGCCGGAACGGAATACAATGTCTCACTGATCGCCAACTATATCTACGACCTGGCGAAGGAATACAACCAGTTTTATCACGACTATCCCATGCTGCGGGAAGAAAACATTGCCCTGCGCAATTTTCGGTTGTTGTTGTCAAAAAATATCGCGCTCACCATCAAAAAGGGAATGTCGCTTTTCGGCATCGACGTGCCCGAACGGATGTAGTATTGCGAAAGGAAGCTACCTGTATAGGGTCGCATGCACGGCAGCTACAAAATCGGCAGCTGTGTATTTCGACCCGGGTGTACCAATATCTGGGAGGCAAGCTATTTCTTAAAAAGAACAGTCCTCCCTTCTGAGGCGCTTTGCCGGGCAGCATCCAATATCTTCACGACAATCAGATTATTTTCCAGCGAAGAGAGATCAGTGTCCACCACTTTGATATCTCCCCTGATTACATGGGCAAAGTAATTAAAGGGATCTTTTGCGGCCAATGGAAATTCGTTTACTTTTATCTCCTTCTTGGGCACATTACGGGTTAAACGGTATTCCAGGTCATGGGCATTGTGCACGGTGACATACCCTTCTTTCCCGTAGACGGAGAGATCTTTCCGATCGACCGGCCAGTTCCATGATCCCTGAATGATAGCTTGTGTGTGCGGATAAGTCAGGATGATCGTCGCCTGATCATCTACTTTGGGATATACCTCCGGTTTGATTGTCTGTAAAACAGCTGTCACCGTTTCAGGCTCCTCATTTTGCATGATCCAGGTCATCAGGTTGGCACCGTAACAACCAAAATCGACTACGGCCCCACCACCATTCAGCACCGGGTCTGTGAGCCAGGCCAGAAACTCAGGGGAGCAGCCGATCTCCACAGGGCCTTTGTGTCCGTCGTTGATCAGTACTTTATTGATAGCTCCAATCTCCTGATTCAGAACCGCCATCTCAAATGCCTTATAGTGCGCCGGGTACCAGGTAGTCTCGTAGTTGGTTAATAGATGAATATGGTGCTTCCGTGCCAGACTCTCCATTTTATCCGCGTGCTCCGCACTTACGGCCAACGGCTTTTCCACCATCACATGAATTCCTTTCGGTGCACATATCTCCACGGTGCTCAGGTGATCATAAATCGAATTAAAAGCAACCACACCTTCGGGCTTGGTCTCAGCAATCATTGTCGCCAGATCATCATACACGATACCCATATCAAATCCATACCGGTCTGCCAATGCCTGCGCTTTCTCTTTGTTGGGTTCGGCAATACCGACAATCTGAATATCGGTTCGCGCCTTGTGATTGTTCAAAATACCGTGAATATGGTCGTGCGACAAACCATCGATACCAATTCTAACGGGCCTTTGCTGTGCAAGCGTGACGACAGAGCAGAGAAATAAATTCAAAAACAGTGTGAGTGTTGCGATACTTTTAACCATCATATCTGATATTTATCTTAAAACAATTCTTTCTGTTCGCTTGCAAATGCTGGAACATTCAGCTTGAAATTCAGCCTTTTGTTGATTTTTTCAATCAGGTAAGCAGAAAAAAGAGGCGACGATTTTTCCACATTCTGATGCACGAAAAAACAGAGTTGCTTTAATCCGGCCTCTTTCCACCGCACAATCCGTTCTATCCAATCATCTAGACGCTCGAAATCTATTTTATCCACATTACATCCCACAAAACGGATGAAAGCGGTGGAATTAGTCAGCCGCATATGCATCATATCTCGTCTGCCGGCAGTGTCGACAATTACATTGGCTGCATGTTGTGACTCCAGAAAATGACAGTATTCGTTCCAGAAATCTGTGTCACGATACCACTCTTTGCTGCGAACTTCAATCGCCAACGGAATGGCTTTCGGAAAGTCTGCTACAAATGCTTTCAGCTTGTCTAACCCCTTGATGCCGAAGTTTTCGTGCAGTTGTAGAAAACAAACACCCAGCTTTTCTTCGAAGTGGGAAATGGCATCGCAATAGATCTTTGTCAGCTCTTCCACATTGTCCAACCGCCGTATGTGACTGATCGATTGGGTAATTTTCGGAAAAAACTTAAATCCCTCCGGCGTCTTATTTTTCCATTTCAACACCTGTTCAGCCTTCGGCATATTGTAAAACACGGAGTTCATCTCAATGGAATTGAACTGCCGGGAATAATAGGTGAGTTCATCTTTTGTACCTTTTGGATAAAAATCCTTCAAATCGGTTTTATTCCATTTGGCACAGCCTACATAGACTTCAAAAGGATCATCAGTTCCACTCTTCAAAATTCTCAGCGTAGCTGCATCATCGGTAGGAATGCTGAAATCTACGACTGTGGGATCGTCTACTTTTCCGAAATTCATGCGATCATTTTATTTTCTGACACCATGGTCATTTGCTGAAACCCTTTTCATCTTTGTTGATATACCTTACAAACGCCACTCTATTTCCATCGGGCGACCAGCTGTGCACGTTAAACGTACCTTGCCCACCATAGAAAACGGGAGTCAGGTCACGCGATTCTTTTGTCTCGACATCCAGCAATCGAAGCTTTACATCCTTCCCGAACGGATGTTCACCTTGCTGGTCTTCCACATATGCGATATAAACGACACTTCTGTTGTCGGGTGAAGGATGGGGAAACCAATTGTCGTAATTGTCGAAGGTAAGCTGCGTTTGTTCGCTTCCATCCGGGCGCATGCGATACACATGCATCCGCCCCGTACGATGGCTGTTGAAATAGATCCACTGTCCGTCGTAGCTGTATTCGGGACCATCGTCAAGCCCCTCCGCTTCAGTCAGCTGCACCTCTTCGTCCGTAAAAAAGTTCGTTTTGTACACATCCCATTCACCATTTCGCATGGCACAATAGGTCACCCAGCGGTTATCGGGACTCACACCGTGCCAGTAACTGGGAAAATTGCCGGTAATTAACCGGGGTACACCGCCCGCAGCCGGCAGCATGTAAACACGGGAATTGCCTCCAGGTGAGGTGACATTCGGATCGTTATAACTAATGATCAACCACTTGCCATCGAGCGTCAGCCCATGGTCGTTGTTACACTGGTCGGCAAATCCTGTATCGATGATGCCAAGTTTTTTTCCCTTAACTGACACTCTTTCCAGTTTTCCGTCTGCGTTGATGACCAGAAATTTTCCGTCACGGGACCAGTTGGGTGCTTCAAAGTGACGTTTTTCTCGCAGGATAACTGTTTCCTTTCCGGTTTTTACATTGAGCAGCACCAGCTCGCTTTCAAGATTTTGCGGGACCTGAGCAAGCGATGTCAGTGAAATGAAAACAAAAAAAATCCATAAACAAATCTGTTTCATATCGATGGTTGGCTGAATATATCCACAGCAAATGTAATACAATACCTCAAATTTGTGCAGCAAAGATTGGGCAAAATGGTTGCGAGGAATTATATTTGTGCTAGAAACATTTGGCAACTCTCATTCCTTTCATAATTTTTGCATCTCAAAACTTACCTTATTTATGACTTTACAGATTGATTTGTACGAAAGCGTAGGTCTCGCCGTATTGTTATTACTGTTGGGCAAATGGTTGAAATCGAAAATCTATTTCTTCCGGAAGTACGCGATCCCTTCACCCGTCATCGGCGGGCTGTTGTTTGCTTTTGTCACGTTATTTCTGCAATCTGTTCATGTGTTGAGCTTTCAGTTTGACAATACATTACAAAGCTTTTTCATGACCATCTTCTTCACCTCCATTGGTTTTAACGTCAGTCTGAAATTACTGTACAAGGGTGGCGCAAAATTGCTGCTGTTTCTTGGGTTGGCAACTATTTTTTCTTTGTTTCAGAATATTATTCCGATCGTATTGGCCAATCCGTTGGGTGTAGATGCACGACTGGCTTTAATGACCGGCTCCACAGCCCTTATGGGGGGATTGGGCACGTCGGCAGCCATTGCTCCGCAGGTGGAGGAGATCGGTGTAACCGGAGCACATGCGGTCGCCATTGCATCTGCTACCTTCGGATTGTTAATGGGTTCCCTTATGGGCGCGCCCATCGGAAACAATCTGATAACAAGGAAAAAGCTCTACCTGAACCGGAAAACCGACGAGGAAGAGCGGGAAATCGATGCATTGAGGGAGAATAGCATCCCAATGAATGGGGAACGCATTACAAAAGCTTCTTTTTTAATCTTGATCTCCATGGGTATTGGTGTTTTTTTCACGGATGTACTCAACCATTTTATGGGATTATACATCGATACGGTAAAGTTTCCCGTTTATATCGGACCGATGATTGTAGCGGCTATCATCCGCAACATATTCGATGCACGAGGCAACTTTGATTTAAATCCTGAAATACAACTATTGGGTGATATTTGTCTAAATGTTTTTATTTCAATTGCCATCATGACACTCCGTCTGTGGGAGCTCAGCGAGCTCGCCTTACCACTGATGATGCTGTTGCTGGCACAAGTCGTGCTGATGTATCTGTTCCCCCGATTTATTGCTTTTCCTGTGTTGGGAAAAGATTACGATGCAGCTGTTTCCACGTCGGGGCTGATCGGATTTTCCATGGGATCTACTGCAAATGCCATGGCGAACCTCGATTCCATTTGTGATAAGTTTGGTTATTCACGCGTGGCATATTTCATTGTTCCTGTAGTAGGTGCCTTTTTTATTGATTTTATCAATGTACTCATGATAACCGGATTCCTTGCCACAATTCCTTAAAGAGCCCGCCTTTTTTTTGTAGATTTGTCCTGTCAACAACAAAACTCACTATATGTCCGGGTTCTCTCCATATGAATGCGCAAAGGAATTTGCTACCCACACCAACAGAAGCCTGTTCATTACCGGAAAAGCCGGAACAGGAAAAACCACCTTCCTGCGACAGTTTCGTGCCGAGACCACGAAGCAGTTGGCGGTAGTGGCTCCCACGGGCGTGGCTGCAGTCAACGCCGGCGGTACCACCATCCACTCCTTCTTCCAGTTGCCTTTTACGCCTTTTACGCCAACCCCGGCCGGACGGGAGGCGCTGATCGCCCGCATGAAGATGAGCAGTGCCCGCCGCACCGTAATCCGTGAGCTGGAGGTACTGGTGATCGATGAGATCAGCATGGTGCGGGCCGATGTGCTGGATGCCATCGACACGGTACTGCGTCATGTGCGTCACCGCCGTGCCGACCCCTTTGGCGGTGTACAGATGATTTTTATTGGCGACCTCTACCAGCTGTCACCAGTGGCCAAGACGGATGAATGGCAGATACTTTCTGCTTATTACCAGGGGATTTATTTTTTTCACAGTCGTGTCATGCAGGAAGCTCCTCCGGTTTATGTGGAGTTCGACAAGATCTTCAGGCAGTCTGACAACGTTTTTATCCGGGTTTTGAACGAAGTGCGGAACGACGCCCTTTCACCAGAAGGGTTCAGCCTCCTCCAAAGTCGTTACGAACCGCATTTTAACCCGTCGCCCGAAGAGAATTATATCACGCTTACCACGCATAATTTAAGTGCCGACAACATCAACAACACCGAATTGGAAAAAATCACCACAAAGGCACATCTGTTCAAAGCGGTGGTGAAAGGTGAGTTTCCAGAGAATGCGTTCCCGGTAGAACAACAGCTTGAATTGAAAGAAGGCGCCAAGGTAATGTTCTTGCGAAACGACAACGAAACACCCCGTCGTTTCTTCAATGGAAAAATTGGCACCGTCACCTCCATTAGCGACAAAGAGGTTACCGTACATTGTCAGGATGATGCCGATGAAATAACTGTCCCGCTAGTAACCTGGGAGAATATCCGCTACACCACCAACCCGGAGAATCAAACGGTGGAGGAGGAGATCATCGGCACCTTCGAACAGCTCCCCCTGCGGCTTGCCTGGGCCATCACCATCCACAAGAGTCAGGGACTTACTTTCGACAAAGCGATCATAGATGCCGGGAAAGCTTTTTCTCCCGGTCAGGTATATGTGGCACTGAGTCGCTGCCGTTCGCTCCACAACCTGGTATTAAAAAGTCCGATTAACCGTTATAGCATTGGACTGGACGAACAGGTTGTCCGTTTTTCTTCGGCAAAGCCTGAGGAGGAACAGGTAGCCGCGGAACTGCTATCGGCAAAAGAACAATTCAGAACGATATTGCTGCTGCAATTGTACGATTTCGATCCGCTGCATCAGATGGCACGTTCCTGGTATTTCGCAACCAAAGGAAATGAATCCTCCTTCAGCGAAGGAACTGTTTCTTTTGTGGGTGAAATCTATAAAGAGCTGACTGATCTGGAGCAGGTGGCCGCCAAATTCAGGATGCAACTGAAGCAAATTGTTCGACAAACACCTGTCGACACGGCATTTTTTACGGAACGGATTCAGGCATCCTCCACCTATTTCGCCGGCAGAATGGAGACGTTGCTGCGTACCTTGCGGGAGTCAGCTGCGACCACCGATAACAGGGCGAATGCACTGGAGTATGACGAGGTCATTACCTCCATCTTCTTTGCCTCAGCGCTAAAAAAACACCTGATCGGCGCAACGGCCGATAATTTCAGCGTGGAAGCTTATTACCAGGCACGGAACCAGTTCAGAAAACCAGCTTTCAATATGACTTCTTACAGTCGCGACAGCAGTGGCGGGCAATTAAAATCGATCCATCCCGAACTGTTGAGTGAGCTTGTTCAGCTGCGCAATACCATCAGCAAAGAGGAGAATCTGCCGGTATACATCATCGCATCGGTCAAAACGCTGGTGCAAATGGCCGATTATCTGCCGGAGACAGAAAAAGACCTGCTGAAAATCCACGGTTTCGGAAAAATAAAAGCAAAACGTTTTGGGGAACAGTTTCTTTCATTGATTACAGCCTATATTTCTACATTTGGGATCGAATCACAGATGATCCACTTCCCGGAGGAGAAAAAACAAAGGAAGAAGAAATAAGGAAAAAAAAGAGCATATTAAACTGGCATCGGACTGTATCGTCCTGATTTTTGTTTACAGTTTTGTGTTGTGATTCTCCTAATAAACTCCTAATAAACTCCTAATATGCTCCTAATACACTCCAAATAAATAGGGAGTTCTACACTCGCTGTATGAGCGAAGTTCCCGCCGAAGGGGAAACGAAAGTAAGTGAACATTCATCTTTTCCAAACGAAAAAATCGTCGTTCGATATCATGTAAAAAATCCTGACATTTCGGGGTAGTATTGACTCGATGGAAACAGAAACGGGACCGTTTCCTGATGAAACGGTCCCGTAATTTCATACTTTTGTGATTGTAATAACCCTCTATCTGTTGGGCGTTTTCCATATTTTGGTCGATATACAATGAATTCCGGCTGTCTGCGTTCCTGCCTGCAGCATAAAATCACCTTCTTCCAATACCCACTCACCTTTTTCATTGGCAAAAGCCAAATCTGCACCTTTCAGCTCGAAAGTAACGGTCTGTGTCTCTCCCGGGTTCAGTGAAATTTTCTCGAAAGCTCTCAGGCGACGTACATCGGGAGAAAGTGACGCTACTTTGTCACTACTAAAAAGCAGCACCGCCTCTTTACCTTCTCTGCTTCCGCTGTTGGTAATATCAACCGAAACGGAGACCGTGTCTTCTGCGGTAAAGAGACTATCACTCACACGCATGCTGGAGTATTCAAATGTAGTATAACTCAGCCCATAGCCAAATGGATACTGTACAGAGGTCTGCGCACCGTAATCGTAAGCTCCCTCCATCTTGCCGTCGATATTCTGACTTGGCTTGTGATCGTAAGTAATCAATCCCTGCTCATATTTCGGATAGGTGTAAGGTAGCTTGCCGCTGGGGTTCACATCGCCACTTAGGATGCTGGCCAGCGCATCACCACCGAAGTTGCCCGGAAGATAGGTCTGCACGATTGCTGCAGCACCCGGTTCTATTTTTCGAATCAGGCGAGGGCGCCCTTCGTTGAGCACCAGAATCACGGGTTTACCAGTTTTTTGTAATGCCAGAGCCAGTGCGGTCTGGTTTTCAGAAAGTGCCAGCTCATCCAGGTTGCCCGGAGTTTCGCAGTAGGAGTTTTCACCCAGACACAAGACGATATAATTTGCCCATGCAGCAGCGGAAACAGCTTTTGCAATCTCAGGCGCATTCTCCTCAGCATATGATCCCTCCATCCTGTAGGTAACACCCGGTTCATAG
>DHTF01000004.1:0-7116 GCA_002411515.1 Proteiniphilum sp. UBA5267
GGTACTGCCAGAGATGGAAAAGCACTGGTGCGCTACAGCAGTCGCCTGGGATGGGAAGAATCGACCACCTCCACCGATTACGAAAACCGGGGATACTGGTCTGTCTATACGGTGAACAAGTTTTGGAAGGCAGACTCAGGCACGTTGTACTTCAACTATACCGACCAGGATATGCAGCAACTGCTGGCCCGTGTGAACGATAAGACGGAACATCCCGATCGTCCCTGGGTTGTGGAGGATGTAAGAAACGGCAGAAACCAGTGGGTCTATTATGGTAACAACGACTGGTGGGATATGTTATTCCGTGAAAAACGTCCGGTTCAAAAGCATAGTGTATCCTTAAACGGCGGTTCAAAGGATGTAAAGTATCTTATTTCCGGAGCGTTCGACAAACAGGAAGGAATACAAAAACAGAATCCCGATGTTTTTCAAAAGTATAACCTCCGTTCGAAACTCGACTTCAACATCAACAAGTGGGCTACGCTCTCTAACAATACCTCATTTTATACTTCTAAATACAACTCATTGGGAGACGGAAGTGTCGACAATACGATAGGCTATAGTGCCCGGCACGCACTGGCCAACATCCCCATGAAGAATCCCGATGGCTCATGGGTGTATGGAACGCCATACAGTAGTTATAAAGTAGCCAACGGACGTCATATCATACTGGGTGAGGAGTCACACCGTTTGACTGATCTCACAACCGATTTTTCGAATACCAGCCGCCTTACCATCACACCGATAAAACCATTGAGTGTGACGGCCGATTTTACCTATCGTTTCTACCAGGCACGAAATACAAGCCGTTCAAATCCTATGCCTTACAGAGAGTACCCCGGCGCAGATATGGCATATTATAACACCGGTGCAGGTCAAAATCAGCTCGATGAATATGTGAATACAAGGAACTATTATTCCACCAATATTTTCGCCACTTACAACAAAACATTCAACGATCTGCACAATTTCACGGGCGTGGTGGGATTAAATTACGAGACCTTAAAATTGAAGAATGTTTCTGCCTGGGGTCAAAATCTCTCTTCCACAGAATTGGACGACCTGGATCTTGTCGGACAGGATTCTGAAGGCAAGACCCAAACCGGAGTGGGTGGTGGTCAAAATGAATATGCCCTGATGGGGTACTTCGGCCGCATTAATTATGACTACCAGGGACGCTATTTGTTCGAAATAAGTGGCCGCTATGACGGTACTTCCCGTTTTGCTGAAGGTCATCGCTGGGGTTGGTTCCCTTCCGGCTCGGTGGGATGGAGAATCTCTGAAGAGTCTTTTTTCGAACCTGCACGGGAATATGTGGACAATCTCAAACTAAGAGGATCTTATGGCAGCCTGGGTAACCAGAACGTCTCTTCCTATTATGCCTACTTGCGACTTATTTCAGTCAATGATTTTGCCGGTTATACTTTTGGCGAAGGGGGTACAATGGGGAAATATTCCAATTTAGGGGCACCGGTCGCTTCCGATCTCACATGGGAAACCTCCAATCAGTGGAACCTCGGACTCGATTTGACGATGTTGAACAACCGACTCAATTTTGTGGGTGATGTGTATGTCCGTGACACCAAAGATATGTTGACCGATGGCATCGCCTTGCCCGGTGTGTATGGCGCAACTCCGCCCAGAATGAATTCAGCCGACCTGCGGACAAAAGGATATGAGTTCTCTATCAACTGGAAAGATCAGATAGAACTGGCCGGCAAGCCTTTAGAGTATGGTCTTGGCTTCAACCTCAGTGACTACAGCAGTGAGATTACCCGATACGACAATCCGGAAAAATCGTTTGCGAAAGATTATTATGTCGGAATGAGAATTGGCGAAATCTGGGGTTTTGTTACCGACGGACTTTTCCAAAGTAGAGAAGAAGCACAGGCTTATGCACAGGAAGTGGACTTGAGTTATATCAACAACCGTATTACCGGAGGTTGGCAAGGGGGTGACCTCAAATTTGTCGACCTGGATGGCAACAATATATTGGGAATTGGCAGCAATACGGTAGATGACCCGGGAGATCGCAAGATCCTTGGAAACTCGCTGCCCAGCCTTTCCTATGGGTTTAGTGCCAATGTCAGATGGCAAGGAATCGATCTCTCCGCTTTCTTTCAGGGAACAGGCAATCACTATTGGTACCCGCATGGACAGATGATGAACTTCTGGGGACCCTATTCCTATCCTTACCTTTCCTTCATGCCGAAGAACTTCCTCGACAAGGTATGGGCAGAGGATAATACCGACGCCTATTTTACCAGACCCATGGCCTATTCAGCCACATCAGGTCCTATGAGCAAGGTGAATGATCGTTACCTCCAGAATCTGCGCTATCTGCGATTCAAAAATCTGACGGTTGGATATACACTACCAAAAAATCTGACTCAGAAGATTCAACTCGATATGGTTCGTGTCTATTTCTCTGGTGAAAATCTCTGCTTTTGGTCGCCTATCCAGAAGAATACTGATTATGTGGATCCGGAAGCAGTCATCAGCAGATCCAATGCAGTTTACCAGAATGCCTATTATCCATGGGCGAAGACGTATATGTTTGGTATAGATCTTACTTTTTAATCACAATAAAGAATTATCACAATGAAGCGATATATTATCATAGCGATGACGCTAATCATAGGTTTGACAGCTTGCGATGATCTGCTGGACACCAAACCCTTGAGCCAGATTTCGCCGGATGCTTATTTTAAGACGGAAACCGACCTGCAATTGTTCAGCAACTCTTTTTATAACAACCTGCTGGACAAATCTCCTTACGACGATCAAAGCGATCTGTACATTCAACAAAACCTGTCCGACGAAATGATTGGAGGGAACAAAAGAACCGTGCCCAACTCGGGAGGTGGATGGTCATGGGGAGATCTGAGAAAGATGAATACGCTGTTGGTCTATGCAAACCAATGTGAAGATGAAGATGCTGTGGTGAAGTATACAGCTTTGACACGATTCTTCAGAGCCTACTTCTATTTCGAAAAAGTGAAGCGATTTGGTGATGTACCCTGGTACGATAAAGAACTGGGATCGGCTGACGAGGATTTATACAAACCCCGTGATTCACGCGAGCTGGTGATGACCAAAATGATTGAAGATATCGATTATGCCATTGAGAACCTGCCTGCCAGCGTGAGCACCTACCGTGTCAACAAGTGGGCCGCCCTGGCGCTGAAAGCGCGCTTTTGCCTGTATGAAGGAACTTACCGCAAGTATCATCAACTCAATCTTGAAGGAAACAATTATGCGTACTATCTCGAACAGTCGGCACAAGCTGCAGAGAAATTAATCAAGGAGGGGCCTTATAAACTTTACTCCACAGGCAATCCCCAAAAGGATTATCTCATGCTTTTTGCCCAGGAAAATGCCAGCAAAGATGAGTACATCCTGTCCATCATGTTCGATTTTAGTCTGGGTATCTATCACAACGCCACCGCACACACTGTGGTTGCAACACAGGGACGTCCCGGTGTGACCCGAAAAATGATCAATAGCTATTTGAAGGCCGATGGCACCGCCTTCACCGATCATGAGGGATGGCAGGAAGCCGGATTCATCGAAGAGACGATGAATCGCGACCCCCGTTTGGCACAGAGCATCAGAACACCGGGATATACAAGAATCGGTACGACCAAGGTTTTGGCTCCCAATCTTACCGGCACGGTAACCGGTTATCAGCCTGTTAAGTTTGTACAGGATCCCACGGCATCGGGGGGCAATGTGGATCGCAACGACAGATCTACGGCCGATCTCCCGGTATTCCGGTTGGGAGAGGTGATGCTCAACTATGCCGAAGCAAAAGCCGAACTGGGTACCTTGACACAGGGCGATCTCGATATCTCTATCAATAAGCTCAGAAGCAGGGTCGGTATGCCGGCACTGAATATGGCTTCCGCCAATGCCAATCCGGACTGGTATCTCTCTTCAGCTGAATATGGATACCCCAACGTGACCGGAACAAACAAGGGGGTTATCCTTGAGATCCGGAGAGAACGGGCTGTTGAGTTGACCCAGGAGGGTTTCCGTTTCGATGATCTGGTAAGATGGAAAGCCGGTTACAGCATCGACCAGGATATACAAGGCATGTATTTCAAGGCACCAGGTGAGTATGACCTGACCGGAGATGGCGTGGCCGATGTAATCCTCTATGAGCAGGGAACTTCCAAACCAACGGCTCCCGATGGAGTGCAGGTATTGCTGATCGGAGAGGAGATACTTCTTACCGGAGGAAACCGCGGGTATGTATTTTATCATAAAAATATTGCACGTACCCCGTTCTCTGAAGTGAGAGACTACCTCTATCCAATTCCTATCAACGAGCGCTCACTCAACAATAACCTTACACAAAATCCGGGATGGGATGATGGTCTTGATTTCTAAATCGAACTGCTAAAATTAAAAATAAATGACTATGAGATTTTTTAGATATACCTATACAACCCTGCTTTTCGTGGCGCTCCTGTTATCCTTCGGGAGTTGCGAGGAGGAGCAGTCGACGCTTTCGAAGGCGGTTTTGGCGAGTGCCAGCTCTTTAAATTTCGAGGGAATTGGTAGTACACAGCAAATCATCACTGTCTATGCAGATGCTGATTGGTTGACGGAAGTGCCCGAGTGGATCACGGTGAGCCCTGCTTCAGGCAGCGGTGTAATGGATGTGACGATTTCTGTCACCGACAACATGCGGGGTGGAGCATTGGATAATCCCAGAAAAGCTGTTGTTGTCTTCAAAGGATCTACCCTCGACAGCCGGGCTGAAGTGACAATTTTACAGACAGGAGACAAATACAGGGACGTGAAAGATTATACAGTGGCCGAACTGGTCGCTGCGGCCGATGAGACGGTGGTTTCTCTTCCCGATGTAACGGTCATGGCCGTCACGTCAGCGGGATTTGTTGTATCGGATGCACAAAATACCCAAAACGTTTACGTACTGGGCGAAGCAACGGTCAATGCAGGAGATAAAGTTTCAATGCTGGGTGAGAAGTCTTCCAATACGCAATCGCTCGCCATCCTGGAGGCCGATCAAATAGAGATTGTCTCGTCTGGAGCTGTCACCTACCCTGAGGCGAAGAATATTACAGATATCATCGACACCTACAACGCAACCTCACGGGAATTTATTGCGGTAAGCGGTATAATGAATGGCAGCAATATTTCTGTAGCAGGTGCTAACTATACGGTAAGTATTTCAGATGTTCCCACTTCTCTGGATCTTGAAGCACTGAATGGCCATCGTGTGGTTATCAAGGGTTACTTCGACGGACTGGCAGCGCCGGTCATCAAGGTGCTCGCTGCAGAAATTCAGGACAATGGCGTAGCCAAAGATATCTATTTCTTCGAGGATTTCGAGTGGCTCGATCCCTGGTCTGTGGTCGGCGGTGCAGGTAAGACAGTCGAAACAGATGATCTCAGTGCAACGGCTCCGCAGCTTCCGACACCCAAGGTCGACGGTGTTTCAGCCCTTGATGCGCTGCTTGCGAAAGGATATGAATTCCTGCGCGTCACAACCAAGACGCCGGGCGAGTGTATCTATCTCCAGCAGAATTACCTCAAGTTCGGTAAAACAAGCTACCAGGCAGGTATCATCCTTCCGAAACTTACAGTAGATGTACCCGCTAGTGCCACTCCGGTGATGTCGTTCGACTGGTGCCCGATGCGTCAGGGCTCGGGAACGATTGATCCCGTGAACCTGATCGTCATCATCAAGAATGGAACGAATGAAGTGACATTCGACATACCCGTAGCGGGTTTCGAAAGCGGTCACAGGCTCGAGTGGATCAGAGCGGAAGTGGAACTCACAGGCGTGGAACTCACGAAAGAGACCCAAATCACCATTCGCCAGACCAACTGGCAGGTAGCTACGGCGAACCGCTACTTCCTCGATAACATCGAGATAAGCAGCAGGATTATGTAACAGATCGCCCTTTGGGTGATGAATCATAAAAGAAAGCTGTCTCAAAATATTTTTTGAGACAGCTTTCTTTTTCCAGGATGGGTAGCCCTCCTTCAGCAATCTGAAATACAGAAGAAATAGCTTCCTGCACGGGTAATGCACGGGTAATGGGTCGCTATCTCTCCATTGATATTCGAAGGATATTCGAAGGATATAGGGAGGGATACCGAACAAGGTAGGAGCATGGTAGGAACATGGTAGCAAGAAAGGCCGTTTCATTCTTTAGAATGAAACGGCCTCATTGATGGGTTCAAAGCTCCTGAAAAACGGTCTGAAAGCCTATTTCGGGATTGCGCATGCCCGGGAAAGGCTCATGATTCGCTTTCCCGTGCTTCGAGATAGTTCTTTACCATGTTGCCATACATCTGGACGAGCTTGGTACGCAGGTAATCCTCATCCTTATTTTCGATTTCTATCTTATCCATTTGTTTGGATATATATTTTTCGAAGTTGTGCCGGTCCACGATGTTATACTTGTTCGCAAACGTATGGGTGTCGGTCATCAGGTCGTAGGCAATATAATTGTGGGTAAAAAAATGATAATTGAGATGCATTTCTTTGTCGATGATGGCCGCCGCGTTAGCCAGCACGATTGATTTGTTTGTTTCACCCTCCATTTTTTCCAGGCTGTCGTTGATGGGACGCCCAAACTGAAGATGGATGCGCCCCTTATAGCCCATGATGCCTGTTTTCATGTTCTCCACATCATCGAAAAAGTTTTTCTTGAAATCGTGATCGTCGCGTTTCAACTGCGATTCTTTTGCTTTGAGATAATCGCAGGGGTCATACTCATAAGAAAGTGTCAGTGGAATGATATTCAGTCTTTTAAGTGCTTCTAAGGAGTTGCTCTTGTCGTAGAGGGAAAGCATCTTGAGGACACTGATCTGGGTACGGTCGTCTGCATCCTTGGCCCTCCCTTCCCGCTGGGCAATCCAGATGGATTGATTGCGCTCAATGACGGTCTGACTGATATATTCAGAGAGGTGCTGGATGTTTTCGAGCAGTTGCTTGATGGGCAGATTGCGCCGTACAATGAAACTTTTGTTCAACCGCACAATGTCGGCAACCCAGGGAATGATGAGCAGGTTGTCGCCCACGGCTACCTCCACCGTTTCTCTTCTGTTCAGGAACATCAGGATATTCAGGATGGC
>DHTF01000004.1:7335-11274 GCA_002411515.1 Proteiniphilum sp. UBA5267
CGGGTATAAATCCAGTTGGCACTGTTGATTTTTGATTGCGTTACATCAAACAGTTTAAGCAGAATGGGCGTGGAGACGGTACGCTGGAAATCATAGACCGTTTTGCATCGCTCCATGGTTTGGATGAGATTCTTCCATGTTGCAGCTTCGATGTAGGGTACGACTGTTTGGCGAAAGTAAGGATCTGAAGTGATCTTGTGAATGGCAGCCTCCACTTCATGGTCTCTGATGGGTCGGATGTCATCAAAATAGTCGATGCTTTTATTTTCCATTTTTTGAAATTTTGACAGCGATAATCTGTTTGCTCACTTGCGACGTAAAAATAAAAGAAAGAGATACCCTGTAGAAGTTTAAAAAGATCAGATTCTTTGATTTAACATTTCTACCCCGCAAATATAGTTATTTTTTTGGATGTGGATTGAAAATCAGAAATAACTTCACCGTGTCAAGAAAAGACCTTCCAATCAAGATGGATTGGCCTGGACTTTATACTCAATGATATCAGAGAGCACCTCTGTCATTCTCAAACCTGCCGCAGCAACTTGCTGGGGAATAAAACTGGTGACCGTCATGCCGGGAGTGGTGTTCACCTCCAGCAGCACCGGGATGTTGTTTGAAAGGATATAGTCGGCCCGGATAATCCCCTTCGCACCAATGAGCCGGTAGATTTTTTCGGTCTCCTGCTGGATCGTCTGCGTCAGTTCTTGAGAAATGCGGGCAGGGGTAATCTCCTGCACCTGTCCGTTGTATTTTGCATCGAAATCAAAAAACTCGTTGCTGGTTACCACCTCCGTCAGGGGCAACACCGTAAATCCTTTATCGGTGACAAAACAGCCGCAAGTGACCTCCGTGCCCGAGATGTAGCTTTCGATGATTACCTCCGGCGCCTCCAGGAAAGCATCGGCAACGGCTTTTTGGAGTGCCGAAGCCTCCTTCACCTTGGTGGTGGCAAAGCTCGATCCGCCCACATTGGGCTTTACGAAGAGCGGCAAACCCAGGCGGGAGATGATCGTGTCAGATTGCAACGGGTCTCCCTGCCTCAGTATCACCGAGTCGGCCACCCGGATACCAAAGCTCTTGAGGTAGTTGTTGCAGGTAAACTTATTGAATGTGAGAGCCGAAGCCAGCACGCCGCAGTTGGAGTAGGGGATGCCCAGCATATCGAAATAGCCCTGTAGTGAGCCGTCTTCGCCAGGTGTGCCGTGGATGGTGATGTAGGCAAAGTCGAACCTGACTGTTTGCCCATTTACTGTAAAGCTGAAATCATTTTTATTGACAGGAATTTGTACCCCATGATACTCCACTTCCCACGATCTGCGATCAATCATCACCTTGAAAAGGTTGTATTGTGTCTTGCTGAGGAAGGAATAGATGCCTGCGGCACTTTTCTCGGAAATCACTTTTTCAGATGAGTATCCGCCCCATACGATGGCGATATTTTTTTTCATGCGTTTATACGATATTTTTGTTCTTCACTCCATTTGTTCTCTCGCGGCAGTGTACGTACGCCACCGCTCTATCACGGCCTGCATGTCGTCCGGTATCTGGCTGTCGAAGTAAAGTTCTTCGCGGGTGACGGGATGTATGAATCCAAGGGTGCGCGCATGCAGGCACTGGCGCGGACAGAGGGCAAAACAATTGGTGATAAATTGTTTGTATTTTGTAAACCGGGTGCCCCGCAGGATCTCGTCACCGCCATAACGGGCATCATTAAAGAGGGGGTGTCCCAGATGCTTCATGTGTACCCTGATCTGGTGGGTGCGTCCTGTCTCCAGCTGGCACTGCACCAGGGTGACATAGCCGAAACGCTCCAACACTTTGTAGTGGGTAACCGCAGCCTTGCCTTGGTCTCCCTCGGGGAAAACACGCATGACCATGCGGTCTTTGGGATCGCGCCCTATATGACCTTCTATGGTTCCTTCGTCTTCCGTCAGATTTCCCCATACCAGTGCCACATAAAGACGCTTGGTCTCTTTGCGGAAGAATTGAGCAGAAAGATTGGTCTTTGCTTCGGGTGTTTTGGCGATCAACAGCAATCCGGAGGTATCTTTGTCGATCCTGTGTACCAGTCCCAGCCGGGGATCGTTCATGTCATGAATCTGATCCTGCTTCAGGTGAAAGGCCACCGCATTGACCAGCGTACCGGTATAATTGCCATGCCCCGGGTGTACCACCATGCCGGCAGGTTTGTTCACCACCATTAGTTCATCGTCTTCATAGACAATATCCAGCGGAATGTCTTCGGGTAGAATTTCAAGTTCATGGCGTGGCCGGTCCATTACGATGGAGATCACATCGAGCGGCTTCACCCGGTAGTTTGATCTTACCGGTGCGTCATTTACCAGAATGCAATCTGCTTCGGCAGCCTGCTGAATCCTATTCCTTGATATGCCCTCGATCCGTACCGTCAAAAACTTGTCGATGCGTAGCAGGTTCTGTCCCTTATCGGCCACAAACCGATAATGCTCATATTTCTGATCCTTACCGGCGTCGTCGTATTCTGGCAGATCCTCCTCTTCCGGCAGGAAATCAAAATCGTCGTAATCCTCGTTTGTCACCTTGCATCTTGTTAGAAGAATGAATCGTCGATGGCTCCGTTCTGTGGAGGTCTATTGCTTTCGTCGGTCGTTTGCGGAGCTACAATATACTCATCGTCTACATGCAGCGAGTCGGATCGTGCACCCGTAGTGACGACCAGCGTCAGCGGTGAGCCAGCGGGTACTTTCTCATCGGGTGACAACGTCTTACCGCGGTATTTCACCGCCACCACCAGCCCGGCATATTCTGCGGGGGTCTCCTCTATATATAGTTGATTGAATCCTAGTGATTTTAATAATGCAGAAGCCTGACGCGTGGAATAGTCTACCAGCCCGGGTACCGATACCTGTTGCGCGGTACGTGAGTAAATGGTGAGATAAATTGAACGACCTTCCTTCACTTTATTGCCAGCCTTGGGAGTCTGATCGAGAATGGCACCGGGTACGGCGTCGCGTCGGTAGATCGAATCTACCACCTCAGCCTGCAACCCTTTGGCCTTGAGGATGGTGCTAGCTTCGTTGAGCTGCAACCCTTCGAGGGTGGGTACCTCCACGTTCTGTCCATGCCGGGTGTAAATACCCAGAAAAAGCAACGTGAGCAGGATGAGCAGAAGCCCGGAAGCCATGATCATCAGTAGATTCTTTACAATCTTGTTGCCAAATATTGTTTTTCCTGTTTGCTTTCTATTTGTCATAATCGCGCGTGCTTAATCGGAATGCTGAATGTTGATGCAAAAGTACAAAAAAAATGAGAGCAAGGAGTATGGAATCAAAAAAGAGAAAAGGTACGTGTCATGGTGTGCTCATATCCACATAGAAAAACAGGAATGAGAAAAACCCCATTCCTGTTTCTGTATGAGAACCTGTTGCAAATTCTGCGGCGTACAGCTTTCCAGCCCGGAGATACTGTTGAGATCAGATCGTGTCATCCGGGTGACGGGAAGCTTCTTTTAATATTCGTCAGATACGGTCAGCCTGGCTCTGCCTTTGGCACGACGGGAGGCAAGTACCTTTCTTCCGTTTTTGCTGGCCATTCTGGTACGGAAACCGTGTTTGTTTTTTCTCTTTCTGTTAGAGGGCTGAAATGTCTGTTTCATATGACTATTCTATTTTTAGTTGCAATATACATTATTTACGGGCTGCAAAATTAGATAAAAAAAATGGAAGAACCAATTTTTAATGCGTATAAAAATGTATCTTCCTGTCTTTTTGACCTTCCGGATTCCCTTTTGCATAAAAAATGGAAAAATTAAAAGAAATGTTTTGCCGTTAAAAAAAAACGTCCTATATTTGCACCCGCAATTTGGACATCGATCCACTCAAAGAGAGGTTCACGCCTGCAGAAGGCCCATTCGTCTATCGGTTAGGACGCAAGATTTTCATTCTTGAAAGAGGGGTTCGA
>DHTF01000004.1:11437-18120 GCA_002411515.1 Proteiniphilum sp. UBA5267
GGTTCGATTCCCCTATGGGCTACCAAAAATAAATAAGAAACAAATTTACGTCAATAAAATGGCAAATCACAAATCATCAGAAAAAAGAATCAGACAAACCAAAGTGCGCCGTTTAACGAATCGGTATGCATCCCGTACTACAAGAGGTCAGGTTCGTAAACTGCGGACCACGACATCGAAGGAGGATGCACAGAAGTTGTATCCCGAGGTTTGCTCCATGTTGGATAAGTTGGCGAAAAAGAAAGTTATTCATCAGAATAAAGCCAACAACCTGAAATCGAAATTGGCAGCACATGTGAACAGCTTAAGCTGATTTTCTGCTGATTTATCACTTACAGAAAGCCGGGCAATAATTGCCCGGCTTTTTTGTTGTCTTCGCGCCAGGGGGTCTTCGGCCGATCTGTATTGTGGTGGACTGCTGTCACCGCTTTAGGGCTCCTAAAAAAAACAAAAAGGATTGGAAAAGAGGGGGATTTTTCGTACATTTGTGTGGTTTTATTCCAATCGGTAAGCCGGATATAAACGGCAAATTCATAGTAAATTATCAGCAAACTTTCGCAAGTAACCTGTAAAACGATTGTAAGTATAGGCCTTGCGGAGCTAGAATTTTTTTTAACAAAGTAAATCAGCATGTCAGAAGAAGAAAAAAAATCGGCAAGCGGTGATTATTCCGCCCAGAATATCCAGGTGCTCGAAGGACTGGAAGCAGTGCGCAAGCGTCCGGCCATGTATATTGGCGACGTCAGCGAAAAGGGACTTCATCACTTGGTGTATGAGGTTGTGGATAACTCCATCGATGAGGCGCTTGCTGGATATTGTACCGAAATAAATGTCATCATCAACGAGGACAATTCTATCACGGTGAAAGACGACGGAAGGGGTATCCCGGTAGATTTTCACGAGAAAGAAAAAAAATCGGCACTTGAAGTAGTGCTCACGGTGCTGCATGCCGGAGGAAAGTTCGACAAGGGAACCTATAAGGTGTCGGGCGGGCTTCATGGTGTGGGTGTCTCTTGTGTGAATGCATTGTCGATTTACCTGAGAGCGGAGATTCACCGAAGTGGTAAGATCTATGTGCAGGAATACTCGCAAGGCAAGCCTTATTCAGATGTCAGCATCGTAGGGGAAACAACCGTTACCGGAACCACTATCAGCTTCAAGCCGGACGATACCATCTTCAACGTGCTCGAGTACCGTTATGATATTCTCGCCACGCGTTTGCGGGAGCTGGCTTTTCTGAATGCTGGCCTCACGCTGACACTTACCGACAAGAGAACACCCCGTGAGGATGGCTCGTTCAAGACTGAACGTTTCTATTCCGAAACGGGACTGGAAGAGTTCGTGATCTACATCGACAAGAACAAGGATTCGCTGATCCCAAACCCCATTCACATTGTGACGGAGAAAAACGGGCTTCCCATCGAGATTGCGATGACTTACAACGATACGTACAACGAGAATATTTTTTCCTATGTGAACAACATCAACACCATTGAGGGAGGTACACACCTCACCGGTTTCAGGCGAGGTCTCTCCCGCACCTTGAAAAAATATGCCGAAGACTCCAAAATGTTGGAGAAGGTGAAGGTGGAGATCAGCGGTGACGACTTCCGCGAGGGGCTCACTGCTGTGCTCTCGGTGAAGGTAGCTGAACCGCAGTTTGAGGGACAAACCAAAACGAAGCTGGGCAATACCGAAGTAATCGGCGCTGTGGATCAGGCTATTGGAGAGGCATTAAAATATTACCTCGAGGAACATCCCAAGGAGGCCAGGGTGATTGTGGAAAAAGTTATTCTCGCCGCTACAGCACGTCAGGCGGCGCGCAAGGCACGGGAAATGGTACAGCGCAAATCACCCTTGTCGGGTGCAGGACTGCCGGGTAAACTGGCCGACTGCTCCAGCAAGGATCCCCAGCAGAGCGAGATCTTCCTCGTGGAGGGTGACTCGGCCGGCGGCACTGCCAAGCAGGGACGCAACCGGATATTCCAGGCTATTCTGCCGCTCAGGGGAAAGATTCTGAACGTGGAGAAGGCGATGCCACACAAGGTGTTGGAAAGCGACGAAATAAAAAATATTTATACTGCCCTGGGAGTAACCATTGGCACGGAGGATGATTCCAAAGAACTCAACATATCGAAGCTGCGCTATCACAAGATTATTTTAATGACCGACGCCGACGTCGACGGAAGTCACATTGATACGTTGATACTCACATTCTTCTTCCGATACATGCGCACACTCATAGAAAACGGATACGTTTATATTGCTACGCCGCCACTTTATCTCTGCAAGAAAGGGAAAATTGAAGAATACTGCTACAATGACCGGCAGCGCAAAGAGTTTATCGACAAGTATGGCGATGGAAACGAAAATGCCATCCATACACAACGATATAAAGGTTTGGGTGAAATGAACGCCGAGCAGCTCTGGGAGACCACGATGAATCCCGAACATCGCCTGCTCAAACAGGTAACCATTGAGAATGCTGCCGACGCCGACATCATCTTTACCATGCTCATGGGAGAGGATGTTGCACCGCGACGGGAGTTCATTGAGGAAAATGCTACCTATGCAAATATAGACGCGTAACATGCAACGCCCTCCGTCACTGCAACAGCACGATAAAGCGGTCATTCTTTCTCCCGCGGGAAAGATTGAAACTTCCCTCGTGTACAACGCTGCAGCAGTACTAGAGAGTTGGGGGCTGGATGTGGTGACGGGTGAGCATGCCTTGCTGGAGGCTGGTCGTTATAGCGGCACAGTGGAGCAAAGACTGGAGGATCTCCAAATAGCTTTCGATGATCCCGAAGTGAAACTCATTCTCTGCTCCCGGGGTGGATATGGAACGGTTCATCTGATCGACAGAATCGATTTCTCGGGCATCAGAAAAAATCCCAAATGGGTGGTCGGCTATAGCGACATCACGGCTTTGCATGCAGCTTTACAAATACACGGCATAGCTTCGGTACATGGTCCCATGGCCAAACATTTTTCAGAAGAGGGAGGCGACGATACGGCGGTGTGCTTAACCAAAAGCATGTTATGTGGAGAGCCTCTGTCTTATGAAATACCGGTTCCCGTCCAGCAGGACTGCAACCGGCAAGGGAATGCCACAGGAACAATTTTTGGAGGAAACCTGGCTGTCTTTTGCGGCTTACTTGGCACTCCCTATGCAGAAATACCGCATCGAGGAATCCTGTTTATTGAAGATACCGGGGAGGCACCCTATCGGATAGACCGCATGATCTGGCAGTTAAAACTTGCCGGAGTGTTCGATCGGATCAGCGGGCTGATTGTGGGGCAGTTTACCGACTACGAGGAGGATGACCAGATGTACCTTCCTTTGCGCCAGTCCCTCCTTGAGGTGGTACGGGAATATGGTTTTCCGGTATGCTTCGACTTCCCGGTGGGTCACGTAAGGTTGAACTATCCGCTGCTCATGGGCATGGAAGCCTCACTGAACGTATACACCGATCACATTTTATTCAAACAGTAAATACAAAAATGCTATGACGATAAGTGCGGAACTTTTGTTACTAATAGGGTCCTTTCTTTTTTTCATCAGCATGCTGGTGGGAAAAGCAGGTCATCGCTTTGGTGTCCCTGTCCTTTTGCTTTTCCTGGTGGTGGGAATGGTTTTTGGATCCGATGGTTTTGGATTGATATTTGAGAATGTGCAGACTGCACAAACAATTGGTACCATCTGTCTGACCATTATTCTCTTTTCCGGTGGACTCGATACGAAGTTCTCCGAGATAAAACCGGTCATCTGGCCGGGGGTGTTGCTCGCCACTTTGGGTGTTTTCATAACGGCCATCCTCACCGGGTTCTTTGCATACTGGCTTTCGGGCCATATGTTCCCGGCCATGGGAATAAGCCTGCTGACAGCCATGCTGCTCGCTTCAACCTTCTCTTCCACCGACTCGGCCTCTGTATTCGGTATTCTGCGATCGAAAGGGCTGTCGCTTAAAAATAACCTGCGCCCCCTTCTGGAGCTGGAGAGTGGGAGCAACGACCCGATGGCTTACATGCTTACCCTCATGTTCATGGGTATCATCCAGTCGGGTACCGAGCCGAATATCGGGATGGTGGCACTTACCATTGTGGTGCAGCTAGTGGTGGGAGCCGGCATGGGTTATCTTCTCGGAAAGGGATCCGTGTTCGTCATCAACCGCATCCGAATGGCCAACGCCTCTCTCTATCCTGTTCTGCTACTGATTGTTGGTATATTTATATTTGCATCGACCTACTTTTTGAAAGGCAACGGTTATCTTGCTGTCTACATCGCCGGATTGGTGATTGGCAATTCAAAATTCTCCCACAAGCGCACCTCCATGAAATTTATGGATGGCTTTGCCTGGATGAGTCAGATTCTGTTGTTCCTCACGCTGGGGCTGCTGGTCAACCCTGGTGAACTGATCGAGGTGATTGTCCCTGCCTTGGCTATTTCTGTCTTCCTCATTCTTATTGGTCGCCCGCTGACGGTTTTTCTCACATTGATCCCCTTCCGCAAAGTAGGCTTCAAGGATAAGCTCTACATTTCGTGGGTGGGCCTCAGAGGAGCCGTGCCCATTATCTTTGCCATTCTTCCGCTTGCAGAAGGAGTACCCAACGCGAGATGGATCTTTAACATCGTGTTCGTCATTACCATTGTCTCCTTGCTGGTACAGGGAACCTCGCTGCCTCTGGTAGCCCGATGGCTGGGATTGGCAGAAAAACCAACCAAATACAAGGAATTTGAAGATTTTGATGTGGAATTTGCCGAAGAGATCAAGTCGGCCATGACGGAGATTGTCATCTCGGATGAGACCCTGCAATACGGGAAAAACCTCATGGAGATGCCGCTGCCCGACAAAACGCTGGCGGTGATGGTCAAGCGGGGCGAACAGTATTTCGTGCCGACAGGGCAAACGGAACTGCATGTTGGAGATAAGCTGCTGGTAATTTCCGACGATGAGAACGCCCTCAGAGAGACCTATCACAACATTGGTATTTCGAATTATTCCTATCAGAAGAACAAGTGAATGAGCTCTTATCGGCTCTTTAGGAGGATAACGATAAACATATTCTATATGAAAAAGTTGCGTAATTTTTCACTTATTGTGGTGTTGATTGCCGGCCTGCTGTCGACGCTATCCTGTAACTCCTGTCAGTCCCGAAGAGAGGTGGTACAGGCACAGCCATACAACAGGATCTCTCCCGATTTCAACGCTGACAGTGCCTACCATTTTATTCAGACGCAGGTTGACTTTGGCCCCCGCGTGCCGGGCACAGCGTCGCACGAAGCCTGTGGCGACTTTCTTGTAACAAAATTGAAGTCATACGGAGCAGCCGTGATAGAACAACGTGCCGACATCACTCATTACAACGGTAAGAACCTAACCCTACGTAATATCATCGGCAGCTGGCATCCGGAAATGGAGAAAAGGGTTCTGCTATTTGCTCATTGGGACACACGCCCTTTTGCTGATGAGGAACAAGATGCTCAGCGCCAACAACAACCCATCATGGGCGCCGACGACGCTGCCAGCGGGGTGGGGGTGCTTCTGGAGATTGCACGTCAGCTGCAGCAGCAACCTGTGACGGTGGGTATCGACATTATTTTCTTCGACCTCGAAGACTGGGGGCAACCTTCGTTTGAGGAGAACTGGGTGCAGGGTGAATGGTGGTGTCTGGGATCTCAATACTGGTCGGAACAACCCCATATAGCAAATTACAAAGCAGCCTACGGCATCCTGCTCGATATGGTAGGTGGAAACGGTGCTACTTTTCTCAAGGAGGGTTATTCCCAGCAGTATGCTCCCACGGTGGTGGAAAGAATATGGAGCATGGCAGCCCGACTGGGATACAGTGAATACTTTCTACCCCAGAGCGGGGGATACATTACCGACGACCATCTGCCGGTAAATAAACAACAACGTGCTCCCAGCGCTGATATCATCAATCTGAAGAAAGATACACAGACAGGCTTTGCCCCCTATTGGCACACCCTCAACGACGATATGCGCCAGATCGACCGCAACACCCTAAAGGCGGTAGGGCAGACAGTCATGGAAGTGATCTACACTGAAAAATAAGCGTATGCAAACAATCAACGAAATACAACAGGATATTATCGACGAATTCAGCATCTACGATGACTGGATGGACAAGTATGGGGTCATCATCGAAGAGGGGAACGCACTGCCTCCACTCGATGAGAAATATAAAACACCCGAAAACATCATTGAGGGTTGTCAGAGCCGTGTCTGGTTACAAACCGATTATCGGGAGGGAAGACTCTGGTTTCAGGCCGAGAGCGATGCGATCATCGTAAAAGGACTACTTGCGCTGGTTTTGCGAGTGTTCAACGGCCGCACACCCGATGAAATTATTGATACCGACTTGCGTTTCATGAAGGAGATTGGTCTCACCGAGCACCTTTCACCCACCCGTTCCAACGGACTACTCGCTGTGATCAAACAGATCCGTTTCTATGCCATCGCCTACAAGGCAAAAGAGGAGAAGCATTAACCCCCGTTCCGGCTCATTTCTTCCGAACGGCTTCTCGCGGCATCAAGCACGCCTTCAAAATGTTTCCCAATCTGATGATGGCGGAAATATTCCAACCCAGCCTGGGTGGTCCCCCCCTTGCTGGTAATGTTTTTGATCAGTTCCTCGATGCTGTAATCTTTCTGATTTTG
>DHTF01000004.1:18356-26532 GCA_002411515.1 Proteiniphilum sp. UBA5267
CCAGGCAGGTTGAATTCCTGCATCTTATCTTTGAAGATCTGAATAAACGCCAGTATGAAAGCGGGGCCGCTACCAAAGACGGAGGTGAAAAGGTCGAACCCTCCCTCCTCAAGTTCCACGGCTTTACCCAGTTTTCCCAAAAGGGTGAAGATTTCCTTTGCCTTATCATCGTGGGGACGGTTGGTGGTAAAAGCTGTGACCGACTTTCGGTAGGCCATGGCCAGGTTGGGCATGATGCGTACGATGAGCTGATCCTCGCCCAGGTAACGTGAGATGTAGGCGATACTTTTCCCGGCTACAGGGGAGACGATGGTTTTTCCATCAATGGGGCAATTTTTTAGTTGTTCGAGAATGCCTCCCAGGTCCTGGGGTTTCACACCCAACCAGAGCACATCGGATGCGGCTACCAGTTCCTCCAGCTTTTCATAAAAAGGGATGGGCTCCTCCTTTTTGCTCCGGGCGAAATAGGAAAAACTCATTCCTTTTTCCTCTTTCAATCCCCTGTAAACTGCTTTTGTGAGATTGCCAAATCCAATAAAGCCCTGTCTTTTCTGTTTCATATTCATATGATCCTGTTACTGATTGGAGGTACGATGAAAACGGGTATATGGAATCTCTCCCTTCATGGCCCGCATGATATAGCGGGATCGTTGACCGTTCACAATCCACATTTCTACCCCATTCTGCATGCAAATCTCGGCTGCATATACTTTTGACGACATGCCACCTGTACCGAGGGTAGAGTTTTTTTCTTCGATGCAAGAGGTGATAGAGTCGAGGTCGGTCACCTCCGTAATCAACCTGGCTTCAGGATGAAGATGGGGGTTGTGATCGAAGATGCCGTCGATATCGGAGACCAGCACCAGTAGGTCGGCTTCGGTGATGGTAGCCACCAGTGCCGAAAGCTTGTCGTTATCGCCTAGTACAATCTCCTCAAAGGAGACGGTGTCATTTTCATTCACAATGGGGATGTAGTCTACTTGCCAGAGCTTATTGATGGTGTTGCGCGTATTTTCAATGGCTACCGGGTTCTCAAAGTCACGGTAGGTGAGCAGAATCTGTGCGATATTCAATCCAAAAGTGCGGAAGATGGTATCGTAAAGCTCTATCAGTTTGGTCTGTCCGATGGCCGCCATGGCCTGCTTGGAATCCACATTCTTGTGGTATCCGTTGATCTCGACGAACTGACGTGCCGTGGCAATTGCTCCCGAGGAGACGATGACTACTTCGTACGAATTTTTCAGTTCGACGATCTGTCGCGCCAGACTTTCAATCACGGCAAAAGAGATGCGGTTGGTACCTGCCGTGAGTGTAGAGGTACCTATTTTAATAATCAGTTTCTTCTTCATTTGTTTCATGAACGGGTTGATTACCCGGGGATGTGTTGTTGTCGTGGTTGTTACTCCGTGGTGTTGTTACTCTCTGATCTGGCCATCGCCGTAGACAAACCATTTGTTGGTGACCAGCTCCTGTGCACCAAGCGGACCGCGGAAGTGCAACTTTTGGGTGCTGATGGCAATTTCGGCACCTACACCAAACTGGCCCCCATCGGTAAAACGGGAGGAGGCATTGTGATAGACTGCGGCACAGTCCACCTCCTGCATGAAGCGGTCGGCTTTGACATGGTCGCTGGTGACAATCACCGCAGAGTGCCCGCCGGAGTAGTGGTTGATCATCGCTGTCGCCTCATTGAGGTCATCTACGAGTGTGAGGTAGAGCTTGGGAGCCAAATATTCCTCGCAAAGGGTGGCGGCATTGTTCTCTTCCCTGATCAAGGGGTTGAGCGAAGCAACCGCGTGGCTGCCCCATACTTCTATTCCTTTCTCCTGTAACGCTGCTACCAACTGGTTCAGTTTCTCCTGCAACAATGGCAGCTGCCGGTTGAGGGCCACCTTGTCGATAGCGTTGCAGACACTGATCCGTTTCTTTCCGTTGATCACCAGACGGATGGCCATCTCAAAGTCGACCTCTTCATCGATATAAAGGAAGTTGTTGCCCCGGCCACTTATAATTACCGGCACAGAGGCATTTTCCTGTACGAAGTGAATCAGTCCTTCACCTCCCCGGGGGATAATCAGATCCACCTTGTGGCTATTCTCGCGGATAAGCTGCCGGGTCTCCTCGCGGGTGAGATTAAGGTAGGTCACGTACGATGCAGCTGCACCGTTAACGGTGAGCGCCTCCTGCCAGAGATCTGTCAGCAGAGAGTTAGTGTGAAACGACTCCTTGCCTCCCTTCAGTAGGATGCGATTGCCAGCCTTGAAAGCTGTGGCCGCCGCTTCGATGGTTACGTCGGGGCGTGATTCGTAAATGATGAGAATGGTGCCGAAGGGAACCGTGCGATTGACCACTTTCAGCCCGTCTTCCCGAATAAATTCATACAACGTCTTCCCTTCCGGGTCATCCTGTAACGCCACCTCCTCCAGAGAGCGGATCATGGCTTCTATCTTCTGGTCATCCACCTTCAGACGGTCTCTCATGGAATCGTCCATATCGGGAAAAGCCTGCATGTCGGATCGGTTGGCTTCAATAATTGCCTCTTTGCGGTTTTTGAGTAGCCCGGCGAGACTTGTTAAAACCTTATTTTTATGATTATGGGTCATTGCGTTTGAAAAATGAAATTATTCAGCCCTCAAAGGTAGCAATTTATTCTTTATTTTATCCTTTTTGTTGCAGACTATCCATTAACTGTAGAAGATTGTCGCGCACCACCATGAAACTGTCCCTGAGTTCCGGTTTTACCGGGCGGGAGGGGGGAGCCTCCATCTTCAGCGGATTGATAGGCTGGTTGTGCTTGTATACCCTGTAATCGAGATGAGGGCCAGTGGAGAGGCCTGTAGAGCCCACGTAGCCAATTACCTCTCCCTGCTTGACGCTGCTTCCTTTTTGAATCCCCTTGGCAAAGCGGCTCAGGTGCATGTAGGTGGTGGTGTAGGCACTGTTGTGCTTTATTTTTAAATAGTTGCCTGCTCCATTTCCCTGATAGGCTTTTTCAATGACCACCCCATCACCGACGGTTCTAACCGGGGTGCCGGTGGGGGCGGAGTAATCCACACCATGGTGGGGACGGTATCGCTTCAGCACGGGGTGGTAACGTGCATTCGAAAACCGGGAGCTGATGCGACGAAAGTCGAGTGGCGCCTTCAGAAACTCCTTCCTTAGGCTGTTGCCCTCGGCATCGAAATATTCCCTTGTGGAGTCCTGTTGAAAAGGAATGGCCATATATTCCGATCCCTGGTGGGTGAATATGGCGCCAGCCACATCGGCAATATCCACAAAGGTGGTGTCATCAATCCAGGTCTCGTCATATATCAAACGAAAAGAATCCCCCTCTTTGATATCAAAGAAGTCGATCTGCCAGGCATATAAATCGGAAAGCTTCAGGGCCAACAGGGGGGAGGCACCCGATTCGGTGATTGCATTCCAGAGTGAGGAGGTAATGACCTGCTCACTGTAGCGGCGTTGCAGTGTCACCGGCTTCTCGGCGGCATATGCCCTGAGGCTATCGGAGCAGAGGTCGACCACCACAAAGTCGGTCTTCGAACTTTCAAAGACCAGATACCGTACAGTAGCAAGGGAGTCGGGTGTTGTGATTACGGCATATCCATTTCCAATCTGCATCCCGGATGGCGGATACAGCGGAGAGATGGTGCGGGTGATCTGCTCAGACTCGGTGCCGTTGAAGCCATGTTGCGACAAAATAGATGCCAAGTTGTCTCCCTGCTGTATGATATATCGATTCAAGTTGAGTGAATCGACGCAGATTCCATAGGCAAACGAACATTCGTTTTCATCGGTGAAAGAGGCTTCGTCATTTTTCTCCTGTTGAAGTGTACAAGAGGCGAGGAATAAAATCAGCCACAGATAGTTGACTCGGTGAATAATGCTTTTTCTTGCTAACATCTGCCAAAGATAACTTTTCTTTTGCAAAACAGAACTTCTTTGTTTCCTTGTTAGCTTTTTTTTAAATAATCTTCATTCATCGATAGACAGATGGGTTGGTTATCCATGATGCAGTAGTTAACTTATGCTAATTTTGTAATTTTAATTTGTGGTTTTCTGCATAAATCGTCTCTTTTGTAAAATATTATTCTCATTTCTCGAAAAATAATTTTGTATAAACAGATATGATCATTAAAGTAGCTCACCTGTCACTCGGTGTAAAGAAAGCATTTTCGATTACATTTTTATCAGGATTGCTGCTGGTTTCATCAGTATGTGCTCAAACATCGGGAAACGGGAATACATTGCTCCCAGGGTTTTCTTACCTGGATGAAATTATACCCGATGCCATCTATGACGTGAGATATTATTCAGAGAATAATTTTATGGGAACAAGGGTGGATGGTTATATTGCACCTAAAATAATACTAACAGACGAAGCCGCTGAAGTACTGGTTGGCGTAGCCAGAGAGCTCAGGAAAAAAGACCTTATTTTGAAGTTTTTTGACGGTTATCGTCCAAAGCGAGCGGTTAACCACTTTATCAGGTGGGCAGCGGATATCGAAGATGTGAAGATGAAGTCAGCCTACTATCCTGATGTAGACAAAAAAGACCTCTTCCGTCTTCATTATATAGCTAAAAAGTCGGGTCATTCACGAGGTAGTACCATAGACTTAACGCTTGTGGATGCCCTTACCGGCAAAGAGTTGGACATGGCCAGCGGATTTGATTTTTTAGGGGAACTATCCCACCACGATAACATTCTTATTTCCCCACAACAGCTGCAAAACAGGAACCTCTTAAGAGAGGTCATGGTTAGGCACGGATTTGTTCCTTATTCGAAGGAGTGGTGGCATTATACTCTTGATGATGAACCATTTCCGGATACCTACTTTGATTTCCCTGTGAAATAACAACGAGAAGGATATGATGGCAGAGAGGATTGAATAAACGAGTTGAATATATGTAATCAATCATAAAACCTATTAAGGAGGTGTTCAGATGAAAAAGTGTTGTTATTTCTGGGAATCAAAGAAATATTGTTTGATCTTACAGATCGTTCTACTATCTCTTATTTTTACCGGATGTGCCGGGGACATCGAAAAAAATGTAGTATTCCAGGTGTCGACAATAAGCGCATTGATGGAGGGAGTATATGATGGAGAGATAGAAGTTGGACAGTTGCTAAAGGAAGGCGACTTTGGCATTGGAACTTTTGAGCACCTCGATGGAGAAATGGTTGTTTTAGACGGCAAGGTTTATCAGGTGCAGGGAGACGGAGCAGTAATTGAAACAGATGAAAATATAAAAGTGCCCTTTGCTACTGTAACCTGGTTCGAACCGGATAGCCAGATACAGCTAAAGGGTATTGAAAACTATTCTGTGCTAAAGGATGAGTTGAGCAGGATACTTCATAGTCCCAACATGTTTTATGCTTTCAAAGTTGAAGGAACATTTGAATATGTACAAACAAGGAGTGTTTACCCACAAAGCAAACCATATCCGCCTCTTGTAGATGTAACCGACATGCAATCGGTTTTTGCGTATCACAACATTGAGGGTAGCCTTGTCGGGTTTTGGGTCCCATCTCTTGCAGAGGGTGTAAATATGCCCGGTTTTCATCTTCACTTTCTGTCCAAAGATCTCAAAGGCGGAGGACATCTTTTAGATTGCAGGATTTCGGAAGCCGGTGCTGAAATGGATGTACTAACAGGGTTTCACATGCTTTTACCCGAAAATGACAATTTCACGCAGGTAGATTTAGGGAATATCAATCAAGAAGATGTAAAAAGAGCAGAGCAGTAGTTAACTTCACTCCCGATTATCTGAAAACATTCAATCAACATCGTGATCAATATATATACCGATGCTAAAACAGCCAGTTGACGCCTGTGAAGTAGTGACGCGGCATGCCGGGGTAGTAGTAGCGTGGCTCGGCGTTTCCAAAGGCGACGGCGTTTACGGTGAGCATGGAGGAGTAGCGGATATTGGCAAGGTTATTGAGCCCGGCGAACAACTTGAAGGTGCCGAAACGGGGAGTGGAAAAGAGGTAGGTGATTTTCAGATCTGTCAGGAAATAACCGTCGTTTTCGACTGTGTTGGCGTCGTCGATATATTGAGGACCAACCTGCTGAAGTTGCGTGCTAACCTGTAGCGGCTGGACGGGCTGCCATTGAATCGTTGCCCGGCCTACACCCGAGGGTACCCCAGGCAAGTGGTTGCCGTTGTACACGTTCCCGTCGTCTTCAAAGTCGATGAATCGGTTGCGCGCGTAGGTGTAATTGGCATTCAGGGAGAGAGTCCCTGGGAAGGAAGGGTAGGAAAATACCCGCTGCTGAAGCATGAACTCCACCCCGGTGTGACGGGTTTTTCCGGCGTTGATGCCGGTGAAGATATCCTCGGTGATTCGTTTGGTGACCAACAGGTTATTGAGGTCGATGCGGTAGAACGAGGCTTCCAACCGGGTAGCGTTGTTGAACAGGTGAAGCCGTATACCTGCCTCGTACTGCATTCCCTGTTCCGGTTGGAGCGTCTCGTTGATGTTTCCCTCGGGGAGCAGTGTTTCCTCGGGTGAGGGCATCGAGAAACCATGCCCTGCTGAAGCGTAAAGTGCCAGATTTTGAGAAGGAGCATAATTGAGACCCAGGCGAGGAGAGAAGAGGTCTGGGAAATTACGCTTCCCGCTCTGATCGCCATTCTCTGGAAACTGATCAGCGAGGCGGTAGTGTACCCTGTTCACGGCTCCACCGAGTGAGATATTCCAGGCCGTTGCGGGGCGCCAGTAGAGCATTCCAAAGAGGCTGTAATGATTCCGGTGCTCCCTGTTTCTGTTGATTGGTTCGCTGTCGATATCCATCTGCCAACGATAGGTGTCGTTGATCCACTCAAAGCCGATCAGTGCATCCCAGTGTGTAGCATGGTAGGTCATCCGGTTCCGCAAACCTCCTCCCGAGGTGCCGTCGTCGAGGTTGTTAAACGGTCGGCGCTCATAGCTGTCCGCCCATCTTCCAAACAGGGTAAGCTTGTTGTTCCATGTTTCCAAAAAACGGTTTGTCAGGGTCACACCGGCTATTGCCCGCTGATACTCCTTATACCCCTCAATGGCTTTCCAGTTAGAGGCTGCAGCCGCGGGGTCGTTCTCATAGAGTGTTTTACCCACCGAACTGGGGATTTGTGCATGCAGGTCGATCACCATCAGGGTATATTTCACCGTGTAACGGGGTTGCTGCCAACTACCCGAAGAGAGCAGGGAGGTGCGTTTGAGGCGGCTGTTTTCGCGATGACCCTCTGTCTGCAAGTGCGACAGGTTGCCCCCAACCTGCAGCTTCTCCCGGTGGTAATTGCCCGCTGCAGCTGCTTTTATTGTCTGAAAGCTGCCATATTGAACAAGCGCTTCGCTGTAGTTATTTTCCCCCTCCGGGGTATAGAGATTGATATTTCCACCCAGTCCCGAGCCGTAAAGGGCAGAGGCGGGTCCCTTGATCACCTCCATGCGACCGATGCCCATCAAGTCGATATCTTCGGGTGTGGAGATTCCGTCGGAAGAGGTAATGGGGATGTCGTTCAGATATGATTTAATCCGGTTGGTGTTATAGGGAGTGCGACTTCCCACGCCCCGGATCACGATTCTTCCGGTAGCATAGGTGCCACTGTGCATGTAGATGCCGGGGATGGCGTGGAGAGTATGGGCAAAATTATTCCCGTCTGTCGTTCTGATCTCCTCGCCCGACAACAGTGAGATCGCGCCCGGAACCTGATGCTGTCGGGTTTGAATCTGATAGGCATTTATCACCACCTCAGGAAGAGAAACGGTAGAGTCGGGTCCACTCAGACTAGATTCCTGTGATGCCACATTTACCGTCACAAAGCAGCCCATTATCAGCAAAACTGTTTTCAAATTGTTCATTTCAGGTTGTTGAAAGGGAATCGCAAAAACGGTAGACCCTATTTTGAAGATCTACATGCCCTTCATAACAAAGGAAGAGAGATTTGGTTTTCTGATTCTCTCCCTTTTACAAGACAGGATTTTTGTGTACCTTTGACAACTTTTTTAACAATCTTCATTCATATTTAGACAGATGGGTTGGTTATCCATTCTCTTAATAGCCATTGGCCTCTCCGTGGATTCCTTTGCAGTTTGCTTTGGTAAGGGGGTTTGTATCAAAGTGTTTCGTCCCTGGCGGTCGTGTAAGGTTGCACTCGTATTCGGCCTCTTTCAGGGATTGATGCCGTT
>DHTF01000087.1:0-5982 GCA_002411515.1 Proteiniphilum sp. UBA5267
ATGGCACTTTCAAAATAATCGTTGCCTCCTGAGGGGGTGACCCTGTTGTGGTTGTTAAAGACCTGCCTTTTTTTTACTGCTTGCAACAACAGGTATTTGGCATCTTTCTCTGCCAGTTCGGCATAGCTGTCCGCTTCGCAGCCAAACCAGTAATCGGCCTTGCCGAATTGGGTTAACACCGATTCAATATCCAAACCTACGCTGCCGCGCTCCCGGTTATTTTTGTAACGATAGTCGAGTTGTGCATCGCGGAAAAGAGTTGCATTGAAACTCTTTCCACCCGGCACATACCATGTTCCCTGGAAATTATCGCCCGACAAAACACTGCGGGGGGATGAAACATCTTTTACTTTTTCCTGCAGCTGCAGATAGCGTTGTTCAATACCGGCGAATATACTGTCGGCCTGCGTCTCTTTGTCGAAGAAGGCAGCGATCATTCTGATCCACTCGGCACGGGCAAGGGGCGAATTTTCCATCCATTCCAGGGAATAGATAATAGGGAAGCCCGCTTGAATGAGTCGTTCACTGTAGTTGTCGCGTTGTGCATAGGCCGAACTGATGATGGCTTCCGGTTTCAATGCCAGGGTCATTTCGATGTTTGGGTGAAAGGGATCACCCAAATCGGCTACTTCCTCCGTTTCCAACTTGTGCAGAATTCCGGGATGATAGATACGGAATCCATCGGTGACGCCGGTAATTACATCCTCTTCCCCCAGCAAGGAGAGAAAAGAAAAGTAGGAAAAAGTGTTGACTGTAAGGGAAGTAAGCGGAGTTTTTAGCTTTATGCCCCCAGCGGGTAGCGAAGTGGAATCGTTCCTGTAAAGATAGTATACCGCATAGGGTTCGTTGTTGTTCCAGGGGTTGTGCAAGGTTACTTTCCTGTAACCGTTGAAATGGTCTATCTGAAACCCTTTTGCATAACGGGGCACGACCGAGGAAAGTGGTTTTTCCACATCATGCCCGCTTTCGCGATGTTGCCCCCGCTGGCAACCCCAGGTCACAAAAAATAGTGTACATGCAATGGAGAGGAGCAGCCGTTTATTTTTTATCAGGAGCATCGGGCACTTTTTTTATGTTGTTCTTCAACTTGGACGGTTCATAGCCGGGTATTTTCACCTTGCGTGTTTTGAGACGTGTGGTTACACGCGGTTCGGCTTTGGATCCCGGAACATACTCGTGCCGGTACATGTTGAAAAAAAGAATAAAGAGGGAGAGCAACAAAGGTCCGAAAATCACGCCCCAGAATCCGAACATGGGCAGACCAATCAGTACGCCAAAGACGGTAATGAGGGGATGGATATCAGCCAGCTTCTTTTGTAGCAGAAAACGGGCTACGTTATCTACACCACCAATGATGAAGAAGCCATACAACAGCAATCCGATACCGTTCACATAATCGGCATTCAGTAGCATTCCAATGGCGATGGGTGCCCATACAATGGTGGTGCCCACAATGGGAATAATGGTGGAGAAAGCGGTGAGAATGGCATAGAGAATGGCACTCTCCACACCAAAAAGCAAGTATCCCATATAGGCAAAGAAACCCTGGATAATCGCTAAAAGTGGTATCCCGATGGCATTGGCCTGGATAATCAGTCGGGTCTCTTCTGCTACAATCTGTTTGTTTTCTTCCTTAAAAGGCAATATCTCCCGGATGGATTTCTCAAACTCGATATTGCTGAAAAGCATGTAGTACAATACAAAGAGGATCACGATCACATTGATCACGAAGGCATAGATGCTACTTCCCAGGGCCTGCAGAATGTTAGTCCCTGCCCGGGGAATGACGGCCAGGTTCTCGGGGGTGAAAATATCAAATCCCAGCTTCTCCTCAAGCAGGTCCACGAAACTGTTTACCCTCGCAAGAATAGCTTCGGGATCGATTGTGATACTCGAGAAGGTGTCAATAATCAGAAAAGCGATGCCCGTGAGGGGGAGGAGTATGAAAAAAAGTACCTCGAGGACGATTAAAAGCGCACTCAACGACTTTTTGAAATGGAACTTTTGGGTCAGAAATTTTTGTTGCCCGTTCACAATCACATACAGTGTGGCCGCACCCAGAAAGCCACTCATGTAGGGACGGGTATACTTGAAAATAATCAACCCCAGTAAGATCAATAGTCCTATGAGGATGTATTTATAATGAACACTTTTTTTTTCTTTATCCGCCTGTATAATCATTTTGGTCTGCTGCGTACAATTTAAGCGCGATTATCAAAGAAACAGAAAATCTTCCGGTTGTGCAAATCCACCCTCTATGAGTGCTGCTTTAGCCTGTTCGAGGTCGGAAGCTTTTACCTGCATTTCTATCTCTCCGATTGTGTATGACAACCTGTTTGCCGTAAGATTCTTCATGTAGGTTTCTATTCCTCTCATTTCCATGAAGGACTGCACAATGGTTACATCGGCCGGGAATGTGAATGTTTTAACAGTAACGAAACTTTCTTCCATAGTCTGTTATATATTTAGATAGTGTAAAAATACGCTTTTTTTTAAATAAAACAGTACTTAAAGATTTTTTTGACTTAAATTTGGACTTTATTCACCCTCACAAACTATATTCAACATCTATGCAAAAAATAGCACTGATTACAGGAGCCACATCGGGAATTGGTCGCGCCACAGCCATTACCCTCGCCGAAAAAGGATTGAACCTGATTATCACAGGCCGTCGCGAAACCCATTTGCTTTCACTGAAAAAGGAACTGGAGGCAAAAGGAGTATCTGTACTCCCGCTTTGTTTTGATGTGAGAAATGAGGCCGAAGTGAATGAGGCACTTTACAACCTGCCCACGGCATGGGAAAACGTGGATATACTGGTTAACAATGCCGGACTGGCAGCAGGTCTGAACACCCTGCAGGAAGGTAGCACCGACGACTGGGATCGCATGATAGACACCAACGTGAAAGGCCTGCTGTATGTGACCAGGGCCATTGCGCCAGGAATGGTGGAGCGCCATATCGGACAGATCATCAATATTGGCTCCATCGCTGGAAAAGAAGTCTATCCCAATGGCAACGTTTACTGTGCGACCAAACACGCCGTGGATGCGCTCACCAAAGGAATGCGCATGGATTTGTTGCCCCACAATGTGCGGGTGACGCAAATTTGTCCGGGCGCAGTGGAAACGGAATTCTCCCTGGTTCGTTTTCATGGTGACAGCTCGCGTGCCGCGAAAGTATATGAGGGATTCGAGAACCTGGTGGCTGCCGATATCGCCGATTGCATCTGGTTTGTAGTTTCCCGTCCATCTCATGTGAATATCAATGATTTGGTGGTGATGCCAACTGCACAGGCATCGGCCACGCTTTTTCACAAAGTGTCAATTTAATCTTTTCGGAAATGAAAATTGTTTTACTTACGTTCTTATCCATGATGATGTCAGTTTTACAAGCACAAGAGAAAATAGTATATCAAACGCCTCCCCACGAAATCATGGAGCTGGTGGACATTGAAAGAGCTCCCAGTGTGGTGCTGGATAGCAAAAAAGAACAGATGCTGTTTCTTCATCGCCCTACATTTATGTCGCTGAACGAACTGAATCAGCCGGAAATGCGACTGGGAGGCTTACGAATCAATCCTGAAACCAATATTTCAAGTACGCTCACTTATTATCAGGATATCCGCTACCAGAAAGTGATGGAGCAAGAGGTAAAACCCATCGCCGGGTTACCTGAACATCCGCGGATCGCTTACATCTCCTTCTCACCCGATGAGACCAAAATTGCCTTCACGCATACAGCGCCAACGGGCGTTGAGTTATGGATGGCAGATTTGGAAAAACTGACCGCGGTGAAATTGACCGATGCGGTGCTCAATGCCAATGCGGGCATGCCATACACCTGGTTTCCCAATAGCAGAAGCTTGCTGGTGAGGATGCTGCCGGAGAACCGTAAAGAACTGGTAAATAATAAAATGACGCTCCCTGTGGGGCCGGTTGTGTCGACCAGTGACGGTGGAATTTCACAAAATCGCACCTATCAGGATCTGTTGAAAAACCCCCTTGACGAAGCCAATTTTGAAACACTCATGACTTCCGAGTTGTATAAGGTAGAAACAGACGGGACGAAAACAGGTTGGAAAGAAGCGGGAATGTATATCAGCGAGGATTTTTCACCCGATGGATCTTTTCTTTTGCTGACCACCCTTTCTCATCCCTTTTCTTATGTGGTTCCTTATTACAGCTTTCCCAATGAAACCGACCTGTATACTTCCGACGGTCGCTTCCTGCTCAATTTTAATCGGCGGCCCCTGCTCGACAAGCTACCTGTGGGTTTTATGGCTACACACGAAGGCAAAAGAAGCATTCACTGGCGTGGCGATAAGCCAGCCACGCTTGCCTGGGTGGAGGCACTGGACAAAGGCGATCCGGAAGTGAAGGTGCCTTTCCGTGATGCATTGTTTGAGCTGGATGCTCCCTTCACAGATGCTCCTCGTGCTTTGATGCAAATGAGGGATCGTTTTGCCGACATCTTATGGGGAAACGACCAGTATGCCGTGGTATATGACAGGTGGTGGAATACCCGCAACAGCAGGATTTATCTGTTTGATCCTTCTCACCCGGAAAAGGAGCCACGCATCATGGACGACAGGAATTATCAGGATGTATACAGTGATCCCGGTATCTTTCAGACCGAAAAAAATGCCTTGGGTAGTTACACCCTGAAGATCGATGAGAACACAGCGTACCTCTTTGGCGACGGATACAGCGCCGAAGGCCAGTTTCCTTTTGTGGATGCACTAAACCTGGAAACACTTGGCAAGAAACGGATTTATCAATCCACTGCCACCGATCAGCTGGAAGATTTAGTCTCTTTCATCGATAGCAAGGCCGGTACGTTGCTTACCCGCATACAATCTCCCACGGCATATCCCAACTATTACATCCGGAACATCAAAAAAAGAATAGCCAACATGCCGCTTACCGCATTCGAGAATCCGTTTAAAAGTATCGAAGGGGTATACAAGGAGGTGATCAATTACAAGAGAAGCGATAGTGTGGCTCTCTCTGGAACACTGTATCTCCCTGTCGGCTATGACAGGGTGAAGAAAGAGAAGCTGCCATTGATCTTGTGGGCTTATCCCACGGAATTCAAAGACAAAGACAGTGCCGGGCAGCGTACTGCTAATCCAAATACTTTCACCTACCTTTCGTATGGCAATCCCATATACTGGGTGACCCGTGGATATGCCGTACTCGACGATGCGGCTTTTCCCATCGTGGGAGAAGGAGAAGAGCAACCCAACGATACATTTGTGGCACAGTTGGTAGATAATGCCAAAGCGGCCATCGATGCGGTGGATGCACTGGGGTATATCGACAGAAGTAGGGTTGCCGTGGGTGGCCACTCCTATGGTGCCTTTATGACAGCCAACCTGCTGACTCATTCCGACCTTTTTGCTGCCGGTATTGCCCGCAGCGGAGCTTACAACCGCACACTCACGCCATTTGGTTTTCAAAGTGAGGAACGCAATTATTGGGAAGCACCGCAAGTATACAACAGCATGTCACCTTTCATGCATGTGGACAAGATGAAAACCCCCATGTTGCTGATTCATGGCGAAGCCGACGACAACTCGGGCACACATACCATGCAGAGTGAACGTTATTTTCAGGCACTTAAAAGCTTTGGTGCACCGGTGCGACTGGTGATACTGCCACTGGAAAGTCACGGGTATGTTGCACGCGAGAATGTGTTGCACCTCTTGTGGGAACAGGATCAGTGGTTGGAGAAATATGTGAAGAACAGAAATGTTGATATTGTTGAGGCTTCCAATCCCTTGTAGATGTCATATAGAGCGGGAGTCGGACAACATGACTTTGTCAGTTGGCGACTGAAATTTTGTCAGATTCCTCCGGATAGTTTTTTATGGCACAGAATTCGCTATGTTGGTTATGTCAATTAGATCATCAACATTAATTATTTTAATATCAATTTTAGGAATATGAATATTAAACCATTGGCAGACAGAGTGCTGGT
>DHTF01000087.1:6139-9846 GCA_002411515.1 Proteiniphilum sp. UBA5267
GCAGACAGAGTGCTGGTAAAACCAGCTGCTGCAGAAGAGAAAACGGTAAGCGGAATTATCATTCCCGACACAGCGAAAGAAAAACCATTGAAAGGCGAAGTAATTGCTGTAGGTAAAGGTACGAAAGATGAGGAAATGATCGTGAAAGAAGGTGACAAGGTATTATATGGTAAATATGCCGGTACCGAGATCGAATTGGATGGTGTGCAACATCTGATTATGCGTCAGTCCGACATTCTGGCAATTCTTTCCTGATCTGACAGTCATGTAATGTGACACGATCTATCTTACATTTACAAACAATTCAAAAACGAAATAAAAATGGCTAAGGAAATTAAATTTAACATGGATGCCCGCGACCTGCTGAAAAAAGGCGTGGACGAACTGGCAGATGCCGTGAAAGTAACATTGGGCCCTAAAGGCCGTAATGTGATCATCGATAAGAAATATGGCGCTCCTCAGATTACAAAAGACGGTGTAACAGTAGCAAAAGAAATAGAACTGGAAGATGCATTTCAGAATATGGGTGCACAGCTGGTGAAAGAGGTTGCCTCCAAAACCAACGACGACGCGGGTGACGGAACCACCACCGCTACCGTACTGGCCCAATCTATTATTGGTGTGGGTTTGAAAAATGTTACAGCTGGTGCCAACCCGATGGACCTGAAACGCGGTATTGACAAAGCGGTGGCCAAAGTGGTTGAGAGTCTGCAAGAGCAGGCCGTGGAAGTAGGAGATGACCTGAAGAAGATAGAAAACGTGGCCAAGATCTCGGCCAACGGAGATGAAACCATTGGTAAACTCATCGCCGAAGCCATGCAGAAAGTAAGCAAAGAAGGCGTGATTACCGTGGAAGAGTCGAAAGGAACCGACACCTATGTAGACGTAGTGGAAGGAATGCAGTTCGACCGCGGATATATCTCTCCCTACTTTGTGACCGATACCGAAGCCATGGAGGTGGATTTCGAGAATCCGCTGATCCTGATTCACGACAAGAAGATCTCTGCGATCAAGGATCTGTTGCCTATTCTGGAAAAAGGAATTCAGACTGGTAAACCGCTGTTGATCATCGCCGAGGATATTGATTCAGAAGCGCTGACAACCTTGGTGGTAAACCGCTTGCGCGGATCGCTGAAGATTGCAGCAGTAAAGGCTCCGGGCTTTGGAGATCGCAGAAAAGAGATGTTGGAAGATATCGCCATCCTCACCGGAGGTGTTGTTGTTTCCGAAGAGAAAGGTCTGACCCTGGAAAATGCCACCCTCGATATGCTGGGTAGCGCTGAGAAGGTGACCATCGACAAGGATACCACCACCATTGTAAACGGAGTGGGTGAAAAGGCTGCTATTGAAAGCCGCATTGGACAGATTCGTGCACAGATTGAGAAAACAACCTCCGACTACGATCGCGAGAAACTGCAGGAACGCCTCGCCAAACTGGCTGGTGGTGTAGCCGTGCTTTACGTAGGTGCAGCATCGGAAGTGGAAATGAAAGAAAAGAAAGACCGTGTACAGGATGCACTCTCGGCTACCCGCGCTGCAGTGGAAGAAGGAACCGTGCCCGGTGGTGGCGTGGCTTACATCCGCGCAATCGAAGTTATTGACGGATTGAAGGGTGAAAACGAGGACGAAACAACCGGTATCGAGATTGTGAAACGTGCCATTGAGGAACCTCTTCGTCAGATTGTGGCCAACGCCGGAAAAGAAGGTGCCGTGGTGGTACAGAAAGTGCGTGAAGGAAAAGCAGATTTTGGATACAATGCTCGTACCGACAAGTACGAAGATCTCTATGAGACCGGCGTGATAGACCCAGCCAAGGTGACACGCGTAGCATTGGAAAATGCCGCTTCCATCGCTGGTATGTTCCTCACCACAGAGTGTGTGATCACAGACAAGAAAGAAGACAATCCTGCACCGCAGATGCCTATGGGCGGCGGCGGAATGGGTGGAATGATGTAAAAGCATTTTCTTCCCAGAAAGAGCAGTCTTGTTAATCATAAGACGCATAACTAAAAATGAAAATTTGAAAGTTATGCGTCTTTTATTTATAAAAAATAAAGTAAAAGATTCCTTTTCTTGCATTTCGGTTTTTTGGTGGCTGTTTTAGTAACATTTCGAATTTAATAGGGTTATAATCACTATAATTAGCAGTGAATTGAAAAGATGGATTGTAACGAAAAAGTAACAGAATTTACATAAATTTTTCGTACTTTTGTGTAGATTTTAATTTTGCGAAAAACTTAAAAATGGAATTTATGGTAAAAAACTTAAGGTCTTTGGCAGTAGTTTTCTTGTTGATGATGACTACTGCATTAACTGCTCAGATTACTACTTCCAGTATGAGTGGAAGGGTTTCCGATGCGGAAGGGGCAGTTGTCGGTGCAACGGTGATTGCTACACACCAATCTTCAGGAACAACTTATGGTACTGTAACCAACTTGGAGGGCCGCTTCAACCTAAATGGTATGCGAGTAGGTGGACCTTATACCGTAGAAGTTTCTTATATTGGATATGGAACAAACACAACCAACAACATTACGTTGAGCCTGGGTGAGAATTATGTTTTGAATGTGGTGCTTTCAGAAGAAACCACCTCATTGGATGAAATTGTGGTGACGGCTTTGCGTACCAAGTTCTCTACAGAAAAGACCGGGGCAGTGACCAACATCACCAATGATCAGATTGCCAATTTACCAACCGTAAGCCGTAGCATCATCGACGTGACGCGCCTTTCTCCTTATGGCGGAAATGGCATGAGCTTTGCGGGTACGGATGGCCGTACAGCCAACTTCACGGTGGATGGTGCCAACTTTAATAATAACTTCGGCCTGAGTGACAACCTTCCCGGTGGAGGTAATCCCATCTCACTAGAAGCCATCGAAGAGTTACAGGTTGTGATCGCACCCTACGATGTGCGTCAAACCAATTTTATCGGGGGTGGTGTAAATGCGATTACCAAATCGGGTACCAATACCTTCAAAGCCAGTGCTTATATATATCACCGCAATGAGAACCTGAGGGGTGACGCGGTGAAAGGCCTGCAGATTCAGGGCGCCCGTGAAAAAGACCGCAACACCACTTACGGGTTCACCATTGGTGGTCCCATTATCAAGAACAAATTGTTCTTCTTCGTAAACGGTGAAATGGAAAAAACGCCCACCATTGCCAATCGTTGGAGACCTTCGACCGATGGCGTGGCTGATGCCGACAACTTTATCTCTCGCACCACTGAAGCAGATCTGAAAAGGGTTTCTGATTTTGTGAGAAGTGAATATGGGTATGAAACGGGATCTTATACCAGCTTCCCGGCAGATGAAAGCAATGCCAAACTGTTGGCTCGCCTGGATTGGAACATCAACAACCAGCACCGTTTGGCTTTGCGTTACAACTACACGAAAAACCTTTCATGGATATCTCCCAATGCTACTTCTATGGACGGGGGTACCCGTGTGTCGGAGGCGAGAATGTCACAAGCCTCCATGGCATTTGCCAACTCGATGTATTCAATGGACAACCTGGTTCATTCGTTCTCTTTCGATTTAAACAGCCGCTTGTCTGACAACCTCTCTAATCAGTTCCTGGCCACTTTCTCAAAGCTTGACGATATTCGCGGAACCAATTCATCCGTATTCCCTTTCATCGACATTTTGAAAGATGAACAAGCTTATATGTCTCTGGGATATGAACTGTTTACCTGGAACAACGGTGTG
>DHTF01000087.1:10001-11767 GCA_002411515.1 Proteiniphilum sp. UBA5267
TGGAACAACGGTGTGCACAACAACGTGCTGAACATCAAAGATGAGATGACTTATTATTTGGGTAACCACAAAATTATTGGGGGTATTGCATACGAATTTAAGATGGCGGATAATGCCTATATGCGAAATGGTACCGGATATTATCGCTACTCAAGCCTCGACGACTTCTTAAACGGTGCTACTCCTGAAATCGTAAACCTTACGTATGGCTATGATGGAGAGAGCAACCCCGCAGCACGCGTAAGAAGCAACAAGATTGGCCTCTATGCACAAGACGACTTTAGTGTGAACGAGAAACTCAAACTCTCTTACGGTCTTCGCATCGATGGACTGTTCTTCAATAACAATGATCTGATGACGAACAAGGCAATCCAGGAAATTGATTACTCCGGTCGTCATATCGACACAGGCAAATGGCCTGCAGCAAGCCTCATATTCTCTCCGCGTGTAGGTTTTGTTTGGGACACCTTTGGCGACAGAAGCCTAAAAGTGCGCGGAGGTACCGGTCTCTTCTCCGGAAACCTGCCTCTTGTATTCTTCACCAACATGCCTACCAACGGTGGTATGGTACAGTATCAAGCGCAAATAAATGGTAATACCAAAGTTTATGATGGGAAGAAACAGGAATTTGTTAAGGGGTACGAAGGTTATAAAGGTTTGTACACTACGGACGCGGATGGAAACAGATTTGTTGATATGACACAATTTGCTGGCGGCCTTGTAACAGATGCCAACGGTAAAGCCACCATCGCTGCCCTTTATGACAAATTAGCATCGTTGGGGTATCCCACCACCATTTCACCTGAAGACGGAACGGTTCCTTCGGCTATTGCAGCTGTAGATCCTGATTTCAAAATGCCGCAGGTATGGAAAACCTCACTCGCTGTGGACTACTCGTTCCCAACTCCTTTCCCCTCGTCGGTAACGGTTGAAGGTATCTTCAACAAAACCATCAACGGGGTTTCTATTTCCGACTGGAGTATTCCCACTGTGGGTGGCTTTGCCCGTTTCAATGGCGTGGACAATCGGCCCATTTATCCCGGCGGTTATCGTACCGGAACGAAGGCATTTGTGCTGGAAAACACCAGTCGCGGTTATGGCTGGTCGACCAACATCACGCTCAACGCCCAGCCAACAGAATGGCTCAGCCTGATGGCTGCTTATACGCACACGGTTGCCAAGGATGTGACGGGTATGCCGGGATCGAATGCGGAATCGGCTTTTACCTATGTTCCTACAGTTGAAGGACCCAATCACATTAAACTGCACAATTCCCAATATAACACACCCGATCGTCTTGTGGCCTCACTGACTACACACGATAAGAGCGGGAATCACTATAGCCTGATCTATGAGGGATGGCTCGGTGGAGCAAACTATTCATTCATGACGCTTAACGACATCAATGGGGATGGTTACAACTACGATGCCATTTATGTTCCGACCGACGAAGAGGTGAAAACCAACCAATTCCGTTTTGTCTCTGAAGGCGACAAAACGCGTTTCATGGACTTTGTGCATGGCAACAGTTATTTGAAAAATCAGCAAGGCAAGTATGCAGAAGCCTATAGTGTTTACTCACCCTGGGTACATCGCATCGACTTTAGTTACAAACACGATTTTGTTGTCAATGCAGGAAAAGACAAACACAACCTCCAACTTAGTCTGGATATTAAAAACTTGATGAACCTGTTCAACTCCAGTTGGGGTGTGGCCAAGTATTTGAATCCTGAAATAGGGACAGAAGCTCGTATCCTCAAATACGA
>DHTF01000087.1:11793-20233 GCA_002411515.1 Proteiniphilum sp. UBA5267
TACAAACACGATTTTGTTGTCAATGCAGGAAAAGACAAACACAACCTCCAACTTAGTCTGGATATTAAAAACTTGATGAACCTGTTCAACTCCAGTTGGGGTGTGGCCAAGTATTTGAATCCTGAAATAGGGACAGAAGCTCGTATCCTCAAATACGAAGGAGTGGATGCTGATGGTGTGGCTACCTTCTCCACCCCCTCTTCCATTCATGGCGATACCCAGGCATTCACACCCAGCTACACATTGGGACAGTGCTGGTATGCTTCAATTGGTATCAAGTATATTTTCAACTAAATAAAAATATAGACAATGAAATTAAAATATATATTCTCATTACTCATCGCAACGGTTGCCTTGATGACCAGTTGTGCAGAAGAAGAAACAGTGACGTTGCTCGATGAAATTCAGGTGTCGACGTCCTATGTATCTCTTCCTGTGGATGGCGGTTCTGCAAAGATTACCGTGACAGCGAAGGATAGCTGGACAGCAGAGAAAGTAACGACCGATAAAAACAAGGTGGAGTGGTTGACAATTTCTACTACTACCGGTAATGCTGGTGAATCTGAGCTGACATTTTCTGCTCCATCGGCCATCGATGGCCGTATGGCAGAAGTTTTGATTCATAGTGGTGGCAAAACTCAGAGAATTAACATTATTCAGGGTGTGATCAAAGTATCGGAAGCCAAAGTATCTGAAGTGATTGCAGGTCCCGACGGGAAAACATTCCGGGTAACAGGTGTCTGCACTTCCATTGAAAATACGGTATATGGCAACTGGTATCTGACCGATGCGACAGGCTCCTTGTATATATACGGTACACTGGATGAGAAGGGCAATGAAAAAAACTTTCTGAGTCATGGTCTTGAAGTGGGAGATGAAATAACTGTCGAAGGACCGAAGATCACATACGGTAGTACAATCGAATTGAAAAATGTCACGGTGATCAACATCAACAAATCGCTGGTAAAAGTCGATTCTGTGGAAAACGAAATGCTTCCCATCGAGGGGGGTGAATTTACCGCATACCTTACCTGCAAAGGACAAGGTGTATCGGTAGAGATTCCTGAAGATGCCAAGTCATGGTTGTCGATTTCCTCCATCCAATCGGCCGGTACGAATGCTGTTGTGAAGTTTAAAGCCGCTGCCAATACTGGCGGGGACCGTGGTACGACGCTCACCTTCCATACTACAGATGGTTCTAAAGACTATACTACACAAGCATCGCTGAGTCAGAAGGGGGCGATTGTGGAAGTCTCGGTGGCAGACTTTATCGCCGCTGCAGTGGGCGACACGCAATACCGTTTGACCGGTGTGATCACCAGCATTGCCAATGGAACTTATGGCAATTTATACGTGAGAGATTTCTCTGGCGAAGTCTATGTGTATGGAATCAAGGATTTCAAGGATAAAGGCCTGAAAGAGGGTGATATCATCACCATTGTCGGCAAACGTGCCGAATACAAAGGGACTCCACAAGTGGGAGGTGCCGTGTTGGAAAGCAAGATTTCAGTAACCGCTGCTACCATTGCCGATGTACTGACCAAACCCGATTCCAGCCAGGATTACTATATGGTAAGCGGTGAAATTACTGAAATCAAAGATCCGATGTACGGCAATCTATATCTGAAAGATGGGGATAGTACTATTTATCTATATGGCTGTTATTCGGGTTATGGTGCATCAGGAGACTTTAAGAAAAATTTCTTGGCTACCAAAGGCATCAAAGTGGGGGACACATTGACCGTGATTGCGACCAAAAGCTCTTATAAAGGAGTGGCTCAACTTGCAAATGGTATTTACTTCAGCCACGTAAGTGCACAATAAGAAATAGGTAATCCGATGCGATCAGCAATGTAACACACTGCATACATTGTGTGACAGATCATAAAAACCGTGTAGCAATCATTTGTTACACGGTTTTTTTCATTTATTTTTGCCTGTAGCCACTAAAAAGAATATCTTTGTTCTTTTCATTTCATTCAATATAGAACCATCCATTACGAGGTGACAATTTGATATAAAAGATACATGATAGCCTGAAAATGGCACGGAATGTATATTACACAAGATAAGCTTATGAAGACGCTTCATGTACCCAATCAGCATGTTTCGCAGTGTGAAACACCATTCGATAAAATAAAGCTATTGCTTGAGGCAGGAGCCGAAGCAGCGATAGATCAGGTGAACTGGGAAAAGGATTTTCCGAAGTTATTACCCGTAACGGTGCGGTTAGCACACGACGGGGAGCGTCTTTATCTATACTATCAGGTAACTGCTGAAGCAGTGCGAGCAATGAATACCGAAGATTTCGGATCGATTTGGGAAGACAGTTGCGTGGAATTTTTTATGCAGCGTGATGGGGAAGAGGTTTACAGAAACTTCGAATGCAATCTCCTGGGCGCCTTGTTGGCAGCGCATCATGAAACAAGAGAAAAAGGCACGCAGCTTACCACCGAAGTACAATCGGTCATCAGACAAAGCAGCATCTCTCACAGATATGAAGACGGGCGTCAGCTAAGCGACTGGACTATGTATCTCGAGATTCCGAAACAAGTTATGGGATTTGCTGTGCATGAATCGCTTGCCGGACAAAAAATAAGGGCTAACTTTTACAAGTGTGGCGACAAGACACCGGAACCGCATTTTATCAGCTGGAGCCCCATCGACTTGCCCAAACCCAACTTCCATGTTCCGCAGTTTTTCGGACTGCTGGAGTTGGAATAATCACCATGAAGGAAACGAAGTGAATAGATGCTAAGATATTGATAAAGAGAATATAATAACAACCGCGGAAATGAATAACCATAGCGAACTGAAAGAAATTGTCTTTCAATTTGTCGAACAGGACAACAATGTACAAATAATGCCCCTTGGCAAAGGACACATCAACGACTCTTACAAGGTAATCTCAAACGGGAAAGAGTATGTGTTGCAACGCATCAACCATCACATTTTTAAAAATGTTGATCAGCTACAGGATAACATATTCAGGGTAACGAGTCATATCCGGGCAAAACTGGAGGCACGGGGAGAAACTGACATAGAAAGGAAAGTACTGTCGTTGCTACCTGCACGCGATGAAAAGCTTTACTACAAAGATGGGAATGGCGACTACTGGCGTGTGATGGATTTCATTGGTGGTAGCAAAAGCTATGACGAAATAAACCCGGAACTGGCCTACCGTGCCGGCATGGCTTTTGGTGATTTTCAACAGATGCTGGCCGATCTGCCTGGAGATCCTCTTTTTGAGACCATCCCCAACTTCCACAATATGGAGGCACGCCTGGAGACATTTCGTGCATCAGTGAAGAACAACAGGGCCGGTAGACTGAATGAGGTTGCCGATCTGGTAAGTGAGATAGAATTACGTGCCGATGAAATGTGTAAAGCGGAAAGATTGCATCGGGAAGGTATGTTGCCAAAGAGAACAAACCATTGCGATACCAAAGTAAACAACATCCTTTTCGATGAGGAGGACCGGGTTCTTTGTGTGGTGGACCTCGATACGGTGATGCCGGGTTATGTGCTGTCGGACTTTGGTGATTTTATTCGCACGGGTGCTAATACGGGTGCCGAAGATGACAAAGAACTGGGCCGTGTATCAGTGGATCTGGCTATCTTTGAGGGATATGCAAAGGGATACCTGCAAAAGGCGGGATCGTTCCTGACGAAAATGGAGATTGAAAACCTTGCTTTTGGCGCAAAGTTGCTGACCTACATGCAAACGGTGCGTTTCTTTACAGATTATATCGATGGCGATACCTATTATAAAATTGCCTATCCCGAACACAATCTGGTACGCACCAAAGCACAGTTTAAACTGTTGCAAAGTCTCGAAGAACATTTCGAGGAGATGCAGCGGATCGTGTTACAGGCCGCGGGCTGCTGATCACGAATACAAATAAATATCGTAAAAACAGTCGGAGCAAAGAAAAAATTACTATCTTTGCACCGCTTTATTTTGAGGAGAAAACGTGGCAAAGTTTAGTTTGTACAATATTTCCCTAAAGAATCTTTCCATTGGACTACATACCTATGAGTATGAGTTGGATCGCAAATTCTTTGAAGCCATCGATGGCGATGAAGTAAGGAAAGGTAACGTGAAGGTGACGGTCTCAGTGAGAAGAACGTCATCTATGTTTGAATTTGATTTCGATATCAAAGGGGTGGTGCAGGTGCCCTGCACGCGTTGTCTCGATGACATGAATCAGGAGGTGGAGACCAAAAACAGACTCATTGTAAAGTTCGGAAAAGAATATTCCGAAGAGAGTGATGAGATTGTGATTATTCCTGAAGATGAGGGAGAGATCAACATCGCATGGTTCCTTTATGAATTTATTGCGCTGACCATCCCCATCAAACATGTGCACCCTGCCGGTGAATGCAACAGGATGATTTCATCAAAGCTGCGCAAGCATCGTGCTGTAAGTGCCGAAGATGGTGAGGAGGATGAGGACGAAATAGGTGACGAAGAAGAATTCATCGATGAAGAGGGTACACCGCCCACCGATCCCCGATGGGATGTCCTGAAAGGATTGGACATCGACGAAAATTGAAATTATAAACAGTAATAATTATAGATACAAATGGCACATCCAAAAAGAAGACAGTCTTCTGCAAGACAAGGAAAAAGAAGGTCGCACGACCATGCTAAATTACCCACCATGGCTGTATGCCCCAATTGTGGCGCCTGGCATATCTATCATACCGTCTGCGGCGAATGCGGGTATTATAGAGGAAAATTGGCAATTGAAAAAGAGGTTACTGCATAGACTTCTCTCTTTCATCTGATAGAATCAAGAGACCCTGAAATGACCCGACCGTGTTTCAGGGTTTTTTCTCATCTTTCACATTATTGACGACGACAATGCAATTAAACGCAGTGATAACGGGAATAGCCGCCAGTGTGCCGGACTATATTCTTACCAATGAGGAGCTTTCTGCCATGGTGGATACTTCAGATGAGTGGATCGTGACCCGCGTAGGAATTAAAGAAAGACGCATTCTGAAAGGAGAGCAACAGGGCATATCGGTGCTGGGCACGCAAGCGGTAAAGGAATTGTTGACAAAGACCGCTACTTCTGCAACAGAAATAGATGCGGTAATATTTGCCACATCTACTCCCGATCATATCTTTCCGTCGGCTGCTTCGATCGTGGCAGAGAATAATGGGATCAAGAATGCTTTCTGTTTCGACATGGAGGTGGCTTGTTCCGGCTTTATCTATGGTCTGGAAATCTGTAACGGATTAATTAAAACCGGGAAGTATAAAAAAATCATACTGCTTGCCGGAGACAAGATGTCTTCCATTACCAATTATAAGGATCGCACAACCTGTCCACTTTTTGGAGATGCCGCAGGAGCTGTGCTGATAGAGCCCACTGAAGAAAATATCGGTATCATGGATGCTGAACTCCATTCCGACGGAATAGGCTACAAGCCGCTACAAATGAAAGCGGGGGGAAGTAAATTTCCGGCATCACACGAGACAGTAGATAATTCCGAACATACCGTCTATCAAGACGGAAAGGTTGTTTTCAAATATGCAGTCTCGCGCATGGCAGAAGTCTCGGAGTCAGTCATGAAAAGAAACAACCTTACAGTTGACGATGTGGACTGGCTGGTACCCCACCAAGCGAACATGCGGATTATTGATGCAGCAATTGAACGGACCGGTTTGCCGCGAGAGAAGGTGATGATCAACATTGAGCGATATGGCAATACCAGCGCCGGCACCATTCCTCTCTGTCTGTGGGAGTGGGAGCCCAAACTACGCAAGGGGGATAATGTAATTCTCACTGCTTTCGGTGCGGGATTTTCATGGGGTAGTATTTACCTGAAATGGGGATATGATTACGAGGAAACGCAGAAATAAGCATCGGAGGCTTGCGACATGCCACAACAGGTGCTTGTATATAGCCTGATGCTTACTGCTCTGAATTGAAAGCTGGCCTTCCGGGGCTGCATGCTGACAGATTAAACAGTGAAAATTGAAAAAGATGCAGGAGCAAAATCATCGTTCTGGTTTCGTTAATATTGTGGGTAATCCCAACGTGGGGAAATCTACATTGATGAATCGGCTGGTGGGTGAGAAGATCTCGATCATTACAGCCAAGGCACAAACCACACGGCACCGGATTATCGGAATCGTGAATACGCCTGCATACCAGATTGTCTACTCCGATACACCAGGTGTACTGCGACCCAGTTACAAACTGCAGGAACAAATGCTCAACTTCTCTCTTTCCGCATTACAGGATGCCGACGTGCTGCTTTATGTGACCGATGTTGTAGAGAAGATAGACAAAAACGACGAGTTTCTGGCGAAGGTGCAGCAACTGGAGATGCCCGTGCTGTTGTTGATTAACAAAATTGATCAGACCAATCAAGCCGCACTCGAAGCTATGGTGGCACAATGGAGAACCCTGTTGCCGAAGGCTGAGATATTTCCAATTTCTGCCTTGAATAACTTCGCTATAGAGATGGTGCAAAAGCGTATCCTGGAACTCCTGCCTGAGTCACCTCCTTATTTCGAGAAAGACGCCCTCACCGATAAGCCGGCGCGCTTTTTTGTAGCTGAGATTATCCGGGAGAAAGCGCTGTTACTTTATCAGAAAGAGATTCCTTACTCCATAGAAGTGGGAGTGGAGGAGTTTAAGGAGGAAGAAGATATCATCAGGATCAGGGCCATTATTTTGGTGGAAAGAGATACGCAAAAAGGAATTGTGATTGGCCATAAGGGTGAATCACTAAAAAAAGTGGGTACGATGGCCCGCAAAGATATCGAACGGTTTTTTGAAAAGAAAATCTTCCTCCAACTCTACGTAAAGGTCGAGAAAGACTGGCGTAACAGAGACAACCTGCTGAAGACATTTGGTTATAAACTGGATTGATATTCCATAAGCCAATTTGCCATTAAGCCAAAGAAATAACGAGTCGGATGACTCAAAAAGAACAAAAGAATGCAGAACTTAATAGCCATAGTAGGACGACCCAATGTGGGTAAATCCACCCTGTTTAATCGCCTGACACAAACTCGTCAGGCCATTGTGACGGAGACAGCCGGCACCACACGCGACCGTCAGTATGGGAAGGTGAACTGGAGCGGACAGGAATTTTCTCTGGTCGATACCGGCGGCTGGGTTGTGAATTCCGATGATGTCATGGAAGATGAAATCAACAAACAGGTGAACATTGCCATTGAGGAGGCCGATGTGATTCTATTTGTGGTTGACGTAATGAACGGGCTGACCGATCTTGATTCAGGTGTGGCACAAATGTTGCGCCGTTCACGCAAGCCGGTGGTCGTGGTGGCTAATAAGGCTGACAATTTCGACATCGGTCATCAGGCTGCAGAATTTTATTCACTCGGCTTGGGTGATCCATACAGCGTGTCGTCCATCAACGGATCAGGTACAGGTGATCTCCTCGATCACATTCTCACACTATTACCCAAGGAGAACGAGGAGGAGATATTGGATGATGTTCCAAAATTTGCTGTCGTGGGACGTCCCAATGCTGGAAAATCATCCATCATCAATGCCTTGATCGGGGAGGAGAGAAGCATTGTTACCGATATTGCTGGCACTACACGCGATTCTATCTACATGCGTTACAATAAGTTCGGCATGGATTTCTATTTAATTGACACTGCCGGAATCCGCAAAAGAGGAAAAGTGACCGAGGATCTGGAGTATTTCTCGGTGATTCGTTCCATCAGGGTCATTGAAAATGCCGATGTTTGTATTCTAATGCTTGATGCCACACGGGGTATCGAGAGCCAGGATCTGAACATTTTCTCCCTTATTCAGAAAAACCGCAAAGGACTGGTTGTTTTTGTCAACAAGTGGGATACAGTGGAGGAAAAAGATACTGCAGTGATCAAAACATTCGAAAATGCCATTCGTCAACGTCTGGCTCCCTTTACCGATTTTCCCATAATCTTTGGCTCAGCGATAACCAAACAACGTATTCTCAAAGTCATGGACACGGCCAAGGAGGTATATGTGAACCGCAAACGGAAGGTCCCCACCAGCAAGCTCAACGAGATCATGCTGCCCATTATTGAAAGGACGCCGCCTCCTGCCAACAAAGGAAAATATATAAAGGTGAAGTACATTACCCAGTTGCCGAACACCCAGATACCCTCTTTTGCATTCTTCTGCAATCTTCCCCAATGGATTAAAGAGCCGTATAAACGCTTTATCGAGAACCGTATGCGTGAAAATTGGAACTTTACAGGTACACCCATCAATATTTTCTTCCGGGAGAAATAAACCGCTCCTTTTAAGGCAGTAAATGCTGGAGCATGTGTATTTTTAACTGAAATAAATAATTTATTCGGAGCTTCAATTGCTTCGAAATTGACTTCATTATGCTGTATGCCACAAATTAAATGGTAAAAACCGTTGAAATACCAAAAATATTGCGTTAATTTGTA
>DHTF01000087.1:20440-21241 GCA_002411515.1 Proteiniphilum sp. UBA5267
CTGCTATCGTGTTTTAAAAAAAAATAAAATTTGAATGGCAACATCCTGGCTCATCCGCCGGGCTAAATGAAGGGATTACTGATGAATACGAAAAACGATCCGGAGAACGACAAATTACCCGTTAACGAAGAAGAAACAGCAAAAGAACTGCAACCTGTCACCGTAGAGGAGAAACCAATAATAGAGGAAACGTTATCGCTTGACCCACCAGCGGCGGAGGATTTAGCGGCACCTACAGTTGCAGAAAAGGAAATAAATTCAGTTCCGGAAAAAATTGTCCCTGAGGATGTGCTGGCAGACAAGACAGCTGGGCCGGAGAATGAGATTGAAGCGATTGATCCTACCGTTTCGGAAGAAATTATTCCCGAAGTTGTGGTGGTCGACAAATCAACGAAGCCGGAGAACGAGATTGATGCAACAGATTCCGCTGTACCAGAAGTGACCTCTCCGGAGTTGGAAGAGGACGAACCAGAAGGACATACCCCTATCGACTATGATCTCGAAGATGCTTTCGTGGAAGAAGATGCTGAAGAAGACGCGGAAACCGAAGAAGAGCATGTTCCCGAGGAGAGCGGTATTTCGCTGCTCCCCATTGAAGAGATTGTAGCGCACCTTCGCAAATTATTGCAATCGGATAATCCGAAACGCAAAGATGTAGATGAAGTGAAAAATCAGTTCTACCGTTCCTTGCGCAATGAAACAGAGGAACAGAAACAGGCTTTCCTTGCCGAAGGGGGAGAGGAAATAAATTTTGTAGTCAACGAATCTGAGTTATTTGCAGAAGGGAAGGAGCTGCTTCAG
>DHTF01000087.1:21384-21674 GCA_002411515.1 Proteiniphilum sp. UBA5267
GAAGGGAAGGAGCTGCTTCAGAAGATCAAAGAAAAACGATCGGTCATTGCTGCACAGGAAGAAGCAGAAAAAGAAAAAAATGTAGCCCGTAAACTGGCGATTATTGATCAGATAAAAGTGCTGACCGAAACACAAGGACAGGAAGATTTCAACAAATCCTATCAGGAGTTCAAATCATTGCAGCAGGAGTGGAACGATATCAAACAGGTTCCCCAGGCAAAGGTGAATGAATTGTGGAAATCGTATCAGCGTTATGTGGAGAAGTTTTATGATCTGGTACGCATCAACAA
>DHTF01000087.1:21859-22198 GCA_002411515.1 Proteiniphilum sp. UBA5267
TGATTTCAAGAAAAATCTGGAACTAAAGACCGACTTGTGTGTCGCCGCCGAAAAGCTCAACGATGAGCCGGATGTGGTCTCCGCATTCCATCAACTGCAGAACCTGCATCAGGAGTGGAGGGAGATCGGCCCTGTCTCCAGAAGAGACAGAGAGGAGATCTGGAATCGGTTTAAAGAAGCCTCCACGAGTATCAATAAAAAATATCAAACTCATTTCGAGAGTTTGAGAGGGAAGGAAGATGAAAATCTTGAATTGAAGACTGCACTTTGCGAGAAGCTTGAGGCGATTGACTACAACCAGATCACCTCAGTAAAAGAGTGGAACAACAAAGTGAAGGA
>DHTF01000087.1:22489-22656 GCA_002411515.1 Proteiniphilum sp. UBA5267
AACGATTTCTATAAATCTCTTCGTGAAGAGATGGAAGATAATCTCAAGAAAAAAACGACGCTCTGCGAACGTGCCGAAGCACTTAAAGATAGCCAGGACTGGAAAAATTCTACCCGTGAAATGATCGATATCCAGAAAGAATGGAAAAATATCGGCATTGTTCCGCA
>DHTF01000087.1:22816-23239 GCA_002411515.1 Proteiniphilum sp. UBA5267
AAGTATGTGGATAGCATCTGGAAGAGGTTTATCAGCGCCTGCGATTACTTTTTCGAACAGAAAAAGATTCATACCTCTTCACAATACGACGAAGAGGCAAAAAATATGCAAGCCAAAAAAACGATCGTCGATCGTATTGTAAAACTCGATACTTCTCTTGAAGCAGAAGAGGCTTTGACTGAATTGCATGAACTAATGGATGAATGGTATGCCATCGGTCATGTACCCTATAAGCTGAAAGATCGCATTTACCGTGAGTTTTACGAAGCCACAGAGGCCCAATTCGACCGTCTTAATATTGATAAGGCCGAGCGGAAACTTGAAAGCTTTAAGACAAACATTTCCGATATGGCCAAATCGGGTAATGCCCAAAACCAGTTGCTGCGCGAACGTGAAAAACTGATGCGGCAATATGAACGGATG
>DHTF01000087.1:23390-24146 GCA_002411515.1 Proteiniphilum sp. UBA5267
ATGCGGCAATATGAACGGATGAAAGGCGAATTACAGACTTACGAAAACAACATCGGATTCCTCTCTGTTTCCTCTAAAAAAGGAAATCATCTGATCGATGACATGAACCAAAAGATGGAGAAAATTAAAACGGAACTGAAGCTGATCGAAAAGAAGATCGTAGCCATAGACAAGGAGTTGGTATAATTGTTGAAACAACAGATAATAAAACACACGACCGGAGACTTCTGGTCGTGTGTTTACGTTTTATAGTTATTTTTACAGTTTAAAAATTATTGATACATTTTGTTGTTAAAGCATATTTACATCACCCTCAATTTAGCGTATGATTTGTTGATTATACGAACTATTACAGATAATGTGATTATGTATTCGGTATGAAGTTCTTCATCTTAATTTTATCAGCAACTTATCGATCGAATTTTATAAAAATAATATGAAAGAAATACAATCTCGCTTCTTTGTAGTTTTATTACTTTTATTTTTTTCCGTTTTATCATGCAGCAGCAGGAGTGATTATCCCCAGGAAGGGGAGAAATTGGAAGATACAGAAGAAGAAATAGAAATTATCGATCAAAAACTACCCATTGCAGATCCTTACGTGATATACTACAATGGCAGATATTACGCTTACGGTACACGGATCAATGGCTTTGAAGTATATATCTCAGAAGATCTGAAACATTGGAGGCGAAGCGAGAATCTTGCACTGTCACCAGAAAACTCATGGGGGACAAGATGGTTTTGGGCTCCGGA
>DHTF01000087.1:24288-25356 GCA_002411515.1 Proteiniphilum sp. UBA5267
ACAAGATGGTTTTGGGCTCCGGAGGTTTATTATGTGACATCCAAAAGCAGGTTTTATATGTTTTATTCAGTAGATGAGCATATTTGTGTTGCTTGGGCTACCAAACCGGAGGGGCCTTTTATACAAGAAGAAAGAAGACCCATTGTAGCAAACGAAAAAGGGATTGATACCTCCTTATTTATTGACGATGACGGCACTCCTTATCTCTATTATGTGCGATTCACCCAGGGAAATGTGATATGGGTCGCAGAGATGAACGAAGACTTGAAGAGTATAAAGACAGAAACATTAACCAGGTGTATTAGCGCAGAAGAACCATGGGAGAGAATTCAAGGTGCAATTGTTGAAGGACCTTCAATAGTGAAAAAAGGCGATACGTATTATTTGTTGTATTCAGCCAATCATTTTGAGAGTAAAGACTATGCCGTGGGATTTGCAACTGCAAATTCACCAAAAGGACCTTGGAAGAAGTATAACGGAAACCCAATTTTACGCAGAGATAAGCCAGCTGCTTCCGGATTAGTGGGTACTGGTCACGGAGCACCTTTTGTGAGTACAGATGGAAGCTATAAGTATATTTATCATGCCCATGCAAATATGAATAGTGTAGGCCCCCGCACTTCTTATATCAATGATCTGAATATTTCAGACGAAGGGATAATTACGATTAGTGGCGAACCAATCAAACCGGTAGTAGTAATATAAGAATTTTGCCTCTGATAATTTTAGTTTTTGTAACCTTGCATTTTATGATACCTTGAAAGAACTCCATGCAGCTTTCAATTTATGAGTTCAAGATGTCCTTTGAGACAAAATTGTTGGGAATATCCGTCGTGTTTTCCTTTCAAAAATAGTTCCGCGAGAAGAGTTCGCCCGGCTTTACTCCAAGAACTTCAAAAGCAACTGGGCACTCACGAAGGAAGCCAGCTATCCTTGACGTCACATAATTGATAGGAGCTATCTCATTTTTGTGATATACCTGATCCTTCACATGAGGGATATCCCTTTATCTCTTTTCTCTTTTAACCTAATGAAATTGAGAAAAATAAACATTTATCCACTCAAGCC
>DHTF01000087.1:25508-45504 GCA_002411515.1 Proteiniphilum sp. UBA5267
ATAAACATTTATCCACTCAAGCCACAAATGAAATTTTGTGTCTGATTGGAAATTAATAAGCATGCCCTGATTGGTAAGAAGCAAACTGAGCAATTAATTTCATTTTTTGAGATAATATTGATATCCCGGATGTAAAATAATAATCAATTTTGTAAAAAAATGAAAAACAGGAATTGATACAAACATGAAAGTCCAAACTTAAAGAGCATATTGAGAATATGCATCGCTTGCTTTATTTCTTATAAATCTTTAATAATCTAACTTAACAAAATGATGGAATGAAAAAGAAAAACTCATTTGATTTATGGAAGGGATTGATAGCCATTACTTTGTGGGTATTTTCCCTGGGAATGTTCGCACAAAATGTGACAGTAACTGGCACCGTAACCGATGTGACAGGAGAACCTTTAATCGGTGTAACGATTCAGGTGGAAGGAACATCGGTGGGCACGGTAACGGATTATGATGGCAAGTATAGCTTGCCAAACATTTCGCCAAATGGAACACTGGAAGTATCGTACGTAGGTATGAAAACTCAAAAAGTGGCTATAGGCGGACGAACGCTTATCAATATATCACTCTCTGAAGATTCAGAAATGCTCAGTGAAGTGGTGGTCACCGGTTTTGGGATGTCTCAAAGGAAAGAATCCCTTACATCAGCAATCTCAGTGATTGGGGCCAAGGATCTGAGTCGGTCGAAATCGTCCACAGCCTCGGGTGCATTGGTTGGAAAGATTGCCGGTATCAATTCACGTCAACAGGACGGAAGACCGGGTGCCACGACAAATATTCAGATTCGTAACATGGGAGCTCCTCTTTATGTAATTGATGGTATTCAGTCGGATGCGGGACAGTTTAACAACATCGACTTCAATGACATTGAGACGATCTCCGTGTTGAAAGACGCTTCTGCCGCCATTTATGGTGTTCGTGCTGCCAACGGGGTCATCGTGGTAACCACAAAAAAAGGATCACGCAACTCCAAAAATACTGTCACGGTAAACAGCTATTATGGTTGGCAGAGTTTGTATGATTTTCCAAAGCCAGCCACGGCTGAGACCTACATTCGAAACTATATCCAATCAGAGACGGTACAGGGTGCTACCAATTATCGCTATACGCAGGAGGATTATGAGAAATGGCAACAGGGAACCGAAAAAGGATATCAGCCTTTCGATTGGTATGATTATATATGGGAGGTTTCGCCACAGACTTATGTGAATGCAAACGTTTCAGGAGGATCGGACAAAATCAATTATTATTTAAGTGTAGGAAACTTGAATCAGGATGCCATCATTGTAAACTATGGAGGTTTTACCCGTACCAATGTACAGATGAATCTCAATGCCAACATCTCTGATAAACTGAAGGTCGGCGGTGGAATGAACGGACGCATTGAAAAAAGAGTCAACCCGGGTGTGCCTGGCGGAGATGACTATTGGCTTCCTCGTTTCGGAACATACCGTAACCTGCCTACCAGAAGACCGTTTGCCAACGATAATCCGGATTATCCCACCCTCACCTCTACGGAAGCAGGAACAAATTTTGCCTGGCTAACCTATGATTTATCGGGACGATACGAGGAGACGTGGAGAGTGGTGCAATTGAATTTCGATGCAGAATATGAAATAATGGAGGGGTTGAAAGCGAAAGCGCTGGTCAGTTATTATCTTGCCAATCAGCGTCTCGACAACCAGGAATATACCTATAAGCTGTACGGATACGATGAAAATACCGATACTTATCCGGTCATCTTTGAAAATACCAACCCCTGGAGAGAACGTAGGCAAGGTTATAACGAAGAGATTACAACCAATATTCAACTCTCTTATCAGAAGCAATTTGGTGAACACAATATTTCTGCCATCATGGGTGCGGAGACGATTCAGCGGGATACCCCCACAACATGGGTGCATTCTATTCCTACTTCCAACGCATTGCACCTGATCGATTATGAGACCATGGATACCTATGATGATACCGGAAACAATACACAAGCCCGTTTGGGTTATATGGGTCGATTTAACTATGATTATGCCGACAAGTATCTGGTAGAATTTTCGGGACGTTATGATGGATCATGGAAATTTCCACCCAATCACCGATGGGGATTTTTCCCTTCTGCTTCGCTTGGATGGCGTATATCGGAAGAAAATTTCTGGCAGGAAAGCAAATTCTCGGATATCTTTAGTGACTTCAAATTGAGAGGATCGTATGGTTTGCTTGGAGATGACAATACCAGTGGTTACAACGCTTTTGATTATATGGGAGGTTATACCTATAAAAATGGCGGTTCAGTAATCGATGGTAAATATACAATCGGAACCGTTCCCCGTGGACTCCCGGTCACCACCTTATCCTGGATCAAGGCTAAAATATTGGACGTCGGGGTTGATGTAAGTTTCCTCAATAACAGGTTGTCGGGTTCATTAGACTATTTCGATCGTCTCAGAACAGGACTTCCAGCCTCGAGATACGATATTTTGTTGCCCTCAGAAATAGGGTTCAGTCTGCCACAGGAGAATCTGAATTCAGACAGACACAGGGGATATGATTTTATTTTGAAATGGAGTGATAGGGCTAGTGACCTTACCTACTCTGTCAGTGCCAATGCCACCTATTCCCGCTTTTACGATTGGGACAGATATAAGCCACGTTTTAGCAATTCCTGGAATGTGTACAGAAATTCAATCGTTCAGCGTTATGGTTACCTGAACTGGGGACTTGAAGCAGACGGACAATTCCAGAACTGGGAAGAAATAGCTACCTGGCCCATCGATAACGACCGTCAGGGAAACAAAACATTGCGTCCAGGGGATATAAAATACAAGGATATCAATGGCGACGGTGTGATCAACGGGATGGATGAAAGGCCCATCGGATACAGACAAGACTCTACGCCCATCTTTAACTATGGTTTCAACTTCTCTTTCCTTTGGAGAGGATTCGACTTGGCCTTCGACCTCACCGGTGGCGCATTGAGTACATGGTATCAGGAGTGGGAGCAGCGTAATCCTTTCCACGATGGAGGTAACAACCCGCAATATTATATGGATAATACCTGGCGTCTTGCTGATATCTGGGATGCCAACAGCGAACTGATACCGGGTAAATATCCCATGTTGCTGATTGGTAACAGCAGTCACAGTAATTATTGGAACAGCACCTTCTGGAAGAAAAATGTGAGATATTTGAAGTTACGCAATATGGAGTTCGGATATACACTACCCAAATCCATCGTAAACAAAGCCTCCATTTCAGACTTGCGGTTCTATGTAGCCGGACAGAATCTGTTTGGTCTCACGAACCTGATTGGTGTGGATCCGGAAATTAATGAAACAAACGGATTGGCTTATCCTACCATGCGAATTGTCAATGTGGGTGTAACACTTAAATTCTAACAATAATTATGAATATCAAAAAAATAATCATCATATTATCAGTCGCACTCTTTACATGGAGTGGTTGTGCTGATTTTCTGGAAAGAGAACCCGACACCATTTTGTCAGACGACCAGGTGTTTGGTGATGCAGTAATGATCAAATCGGTGCTTGCCAACTTCTATGGCAGAATCACCTGGGGTCAACATATCGACGATTCTTATCTCTACACAATTTTGGACGAGGCATCGAAATCGGACGGGGGACCAGATACCAGACAGGGATTTGAAGATGACCGCTGGAGGGTATATGATTATACCTTGCTGCGCAATCTGAATCAATTTCTAAAGGGTGTGCGCGAAACAAAAGTGCTGGATGCTACAACCCAAAAGCAGTTGGAGGGTGAGGCCCGTTTTATCAGGGCATGGCTTTATTTCAACATGGGGAGAGGTCTTGGAGGAATGCCTATCGTAGGTGACGAGGTATTTGAATATTCTACCGGTATGGATATCACTGCACTCCAGTACCCTCGGTCCACAGAGGCGGCCCTATATGATTATATCATATCGGAATGCGAAGCCATCAAAGACTTTCTGCCTGTCGATAAGTCGGTAAACGCCGCTAGAGCAACCAAGTGGGCTGCGTTGATGTTGAAAGCCAGGGCTGCAGTATACGCTGGCTCTATTGCAAACTACAACAACAAGATGCCCGAGCCGATCAAAACAACTGGAGGGGAAGTGGGAATCCCGGCCAATTTGGCACAAGGTTATTACCAGACGGCGTTGGCCGCGGCAGAGGAGGTGATAAATAGTGGCAAATATGAGCTTCAACTTACAAAGCCGGATGACCGTGGACGCAATTTTTATGAGGCTCTTTCTGTGAAAGAAAATAACAAAGAGGTTATCTGGGCCCGGGATTATAAATATCCAGGTCAGACGAATGGATTTACACAGAGTAATATACCGGCATCTCACGCAGAGGATATCGATCGTGCATACGCTGGTCCGATATTGAACCTGGTGGAAGATTTCGAGTACATCAATGAACGCAACGGAGAAATCAAAACAAAAGATGCCAACGGAAATTATATATTCTACGACAACGCCGAAGATGCTTTTGCAAATAAGGATCCCAGGCTATGGGGGACAGTGATTTATCCAGGTGCGATATTCAAAGGTACGCCGGTGGTGTTACAGGCAGGTCAAAAGTACCTTGAAGGAGGTGTGTGGAAAGTCAGAACCAGCGAACCAGGTACAAGAGATGCCAATAATGTACTGATTACCTCCGTGAATGGTCCCACGACCACCAACAATCAGTTTGTGAATAAATCGGGATTTTTCTTCCGTAAATTTATGGATGAAACACCGAGCGCTTCCACTCGTGGGAGACGGAGCGACATGTGGTTCCCTCGCTTCAGGTTTGCTGAGGCTGTGATGATTGCAGCAGAAGCAGCATTCGAACTGAATCAGCCTGGTAAGGCACTTACTTATATCAACCGGATTCGTGACAGAGCAGGAATTCAATCGCTAACCTCAGTGACATTTGATGATATCGTACGTGAATACAGGGTGGAGTTTGCTTTTGAAGATCATCGTTACTGGGATTTGAAGCGCTGGAGACTGGCCGATAAGGTCTGGAATGGTGTACAGAATGATCCCGATGCGCAACAATGGGCATTGTTCCCTTATGTGATAAATGATCCGGGTAATCCCAACAACGGAAAGTGGGTATTCGATAAGATTGCCACCCATATGTCGCCTAATCCAAGACATTTTGAGATGAAAAATTATTACAATTTTATTCATCAGGATTGGGTGAATAACAATCCCAAGATTGTGAAGAATCCCTATCAATAAATCGTAACATGATTAAAATAATTGCAAGATGAAAATGTATAAATATATTCTATTGTTTGTGATTGTAGTTTTTACAGCCACCAGTTGTGGTCTCGACAACTACGATGCACCCCAGTCGAGATTGCACGGTAAGATAACCTATAACGGTCAAACACTGGGATTGCGTGGAACAGGTGAAGCCGTGCGTTTGCAATTGTATCAGGACGGATACCAGCTGCATGACAACATCCAGGTTTATGTGGATCAGAATGGTACCTTTGAGGCACTGCTTTTTGATGGTGAATATAAACTGGTTACACGTGATAGAAACGGTCCTTGGGTAAATACACGCGACACCATTGTTGTGAATTTAAAAGGATCTACTGAAATAGAAGTCCCTGTTACCCCGTTTTTCACAATTGACAATGAGTCTATTACCTTGAATGGCTCCATGTTGAATGCAACATTCAATGTTAACAAGATTGTGAGCACGGCCAACATTGATTATGTTACCCTGCTGGTAAGTAAAACATCTTTTGTAGATGATGCGACCAACATTGCACGCAAGGATTTCAAAGAAGTTCAGGCCGGTTCGCAGAATCTATCGTTAGATTTGTCGGGTAACGCCAATGTGGCTTCAGCCAAGGCTCTCTTCGCCAGGGTCGGCGTAAGAACTGTAGGAGCCGATCAGGCTATTTATTCAGAAGTGGTTCGGATTAAATAATTCTTTTCTTAGAGAGAAGCTGCAATTGTTTAATTGTGGCTTCTCTCTTTTATTCTTTGACTATAATGGTAAAAAATTGCACATTATTTCACTGTCTTATTTTGCTGGTAACGATCTCTTTGTTTTCGTGTAAAAGTCCACAAGTTAGCAGAGAAAAAATAAATTCGGACGACCTTATACCGCTGGCTGATCCGTTTATTTTATTGTATCAGGATACCTACTACGCCTATGGAACCGGTGCGACAGACGGAATTGAGGTGATGACATCAAAAGACCTCCAAGCATGGAAAAGGATACCCCAACTGGCGTTGCACAAGAAGGACTCGTATGGGGAAAAATGGTTTTGGGCACCCGAAGTTTATTATGTTAACCATCGTTTTTACATGTATTACACAGCCGAAGAACATATTTGTGTCGCCACCTCAGACTCTCCTTTGGGCCCCTTTGTGCAAGAATTTCAGAAACCTATGTTCGAGGATGAAAAGTCGATTGATAATTCACTTTTTATCGACGATGACGGCAAGGCATATCTTTTTTTTGATCGTTTTAATGACGGCTTAAATATCTGGGTGGCTGAGCTGGAGGAAGATCTGATGACCATCAAAGAAGAGACGATGCGTCCCTGCATTCACGTTTCACAGGATTGGGAGGAGGTATGGCCAAGAGTAAATGAAGGATCTTTCGTTGTCAAGCATAACGGGGTCTATTATATGACGTATTCTGCCAACAGCTATGAAAGTCCATTCTATGGCATTGGATGCGCCACTGCCACAGAAATTATGGGAGAATGGACAAAATATCCACACAATCCCTTGTTACAGAAGCCCGGTAACCTGGTTGGAGTAGGGCATAGTTCTTTGTTTAAAGACAAAAAAGGGGATTGGAAAATAGTATTTCACGCCCACAACGATATCAACAAGATTCATCCCAGAAACATGTATATCAGCAATGTGGGTTTTAAGAAAATCAATGGGGTTGAACAACTATATATTGACCCAGATTTCAAAATTCCTTTTTTGGTAACAGTGTCTGAGTAAATCGACCAGATAAATATCCGTCAGCAAAAAGAGTCTCGGAAATCAATCTAATGAAATAAATATTGAATATGAATAAAGTTAATTTAGTCCCAGTTTTTACTTTCCTGATGGTCGTGTTTGCAATTTCGTGTACCAACATGGACAACAAGACTTCGATCATTGCGACTGATATGACCACCCAACTCCGTGCTCCGGCTTATCCCCTGGTAACGGTGGATCCCTATTTCAATGCCTGGTCCTGCACCACTAATTTATATGATGATCAGGTTCGGCACTGGACTGAAAAAGAGTTCCCTTTGTTGGGTGCCCTTCGGGTAGATGGTGAAGTCTATCGCTTTATGGGTGTGGAGAAGCTACCCCTCAAACCGATCCTTCCTTCGGTGCATGGGCAAAAATGGGAAGGAAAGTATACCTTCAATAAACCCGATGGCGAAGAGTGGAAATCTATTGGTTTTGACGATGCATCCTGGAAGACAGGTGCCGCGGCATTTGGTACCCGAAATGAACCGAACCTTTCTACACTCTGGGACACAAAGGACATCTGGATTCGAAGAGTGTTTCAACTTGAGGAAGATCTTGCTGGCAAGGATATTTATCTGCATTATTCGCACGACGATATTTTTGAGTTGTATATCAATGGGGTACAGGTGATTGGAACTGATTACTCCTGGAATTACAATGTACAACAAGTATTGTCAGATGAGATGAAAACATTGCTCAAAAAAGGAGACAACATCATCACAGCCCATTGTCATAACAGAACGGGCGGGGGGTACGTAGATTTCGGCTTGTATGAGAAGGAGGCCGACAAAGAATCGTTCATTCATACAGCAACACAAAAATCTGCCAGCGTACTGCCCACACAAACAATTTATACCTTCGATTGTGGTTCCGTTGAGATGGACCTGATATTCACCACTCCTCTCCTGATGGACGATTTGGAGTTGATGTCACGTCCTGTCAGTTATATTTCCTATCAGGTCCGCTCCAAAGATGGTGCATCACATGATGTGCAGATTTACTTCGAGGCAACCCCACAATGGGCTCAAAATAACGTGAGCCAGCCTGTGGATTATGAAAAAATAGAAAAAGAAACCCTTTCTTTTCTGAAAACGGGCACCATCGAACAGCCGGTATTGCAAAAAGCTGGTGATGATGTACGCATCGATTGGGGATACTTCTACTTTGCCGGCCACAACGACAAGGCTACCAGGTTAAATTTCGGTGATTATTGGAGCAGTAAAAAAGAGTTTCAGCAATCTGGCATGATTCCGGCAAACCCACCTGCAGAACTCTCTGCAAAAATCAATGAATCGATGACTGTTCTTGCATACAGCGAAAATATGGGGAGTGTTTCAGCCAATCATACAACTGGTTATATTATGCTGGGTTATGACGATGTGCAATCAATACAGTATTTCGGGAAGAACCTGAAAGGTTACTGGACGAATCAGGGAACAAGAGATATTTTTGAAGCATTTGAAGCGGCAAAGACACATTATACTTCTGTAATGGAACGGTGTGATGTGTTTAACAGAAGCATGATGGCCGATGCAATTGAAGCAGGCGGTGTGAAATATGCTGAACTCTGCGCTCTTGCTTATCGTCAGGCTATATCGGCTCACAAGCTTGTGAAAGATGATGCGGGTACACTCTTGTTCCTATCAAAAGAAAACAACAGCAACGGATCCATTGGTACGGTAGACATCACCTATCCATCTTCGCCATTGTTTTTAATTTACAATCCCGATCTGGTAAAGGGAATGATGAATCATATTTTCTACTACAGCGAAAGTGGAAAATGGACAAAACCTTTTGCAGCACACGACGTGGGTACCTATCCTCTTGCTAACGGACAAACTTATGGCGGAGACATGCCCATAGAGGAATCGGGAAACATGCTCATCGCTACTGCAGCAATTGCCACCATGGAAGGCAATGCTGACTATGCGGCAAGCCACTGGAAGGTGCTGACCATATGGACCGATTATCTGGTGGAATATGGTCTGGACCCGGAGAATCAACTATGTACCGATGATTTTGCCGGCCATTTTGCACACAACGCCAATCTCTCCATCAAAGCCATCATGGGAATTGCTTCTTATAGCAAGTTGGCTTCCATGCAGGGGAAAGATGATGTGGCTGAGAAATATATGCGCATCGCCAAAGAGATGGCCGTGAAGTGGGAAGAGATGGCCAACGATGGGGATCATTACAAGCTTACGTTCGACAGATCAGGAACATGGAGCCAAAAGTATAATATTGTTTGGGATAAATTGTTAGGATTTAATATCTTTGATCCGCAGATCGTTCAAAAAGAGATGGCGTACTACAAAACGCAACAAAATGACTATGGTTTGCCTTTGGATAACAGAGAGACGTATACCAAAACCGACTGGATTATGTGGACTGCCACACTTACGGGAGACCGTGAGGACTTTGACACATTAATCGATCTAGTGTATAAATATGCAGACGAAACTCCCTCACGGGTACCCTTGAGTGATTGGCACGACACGGTCACCGCCGAGAGAATGAATTTCAAGGCTCGTTCCGTTGTGGGTGGTTATTTCATGAAAATCCTGGAAGATAAAATTTTAAGTAAGTAACGATATGTTTGGAATCAAGATGTTAGGCTGTACACTGGTTTTTTCACTCATGACAATTCCCATTTTTTCAGATGAAAAGACAAAGGTGACAGTGGTTGATAGGCCGAATATTAATTCTGTCAACACGTCATACAGACAAAACAAAAAACCCCTTCTTCCACAAAACTTTATTAAATTGCCGGTCGGTGCGGTCAAACCGGAAGGCTGGATTTTAAAGCTTCTGGAGCTGCAAAAGGAGGGTTTGAATGGGCATTTGGGAGAGATCAGTGCCTGGCTCGACAAGGAAAACAATGCCTGGCTGGGTACGGGTACGGACTATGGCTGGGAGGAGGTACCTTATTGGCTAAAAGGATATGGCAATATGGCCTATATTTTGAATGACAAGAAGATGATTGATGAAACCAGGACATGGCTCGAAGCCGCTATTCAAAGTCAACGCGAAGATGGCTATTTTGGCCCTTACATCGAGAAAAACGGGAAACCTGATCTCTGGGGTAACATGATCATGATCTGGTGTCTGCAGTCATACTATGAATATTCAGGCGATGAGCGGGTGATTGGCCTGATGACCAACTATTTCAAGTGGCAGATGAGCCTTGCAGATGACCAGTTTCTGAAAGATTACTGGGAAAATAGCCGGGGGGGTGATAATCTGCTTAGCATTTATTGGTTGTACAATATTACAGGAGATGCCTTTTTGTTGGAACTGGCTGAGAAAACGCACCGGAATACGGCTAACTGGCGCCAGCGATCCACGCTGCCCAACTGGCACAACGTGAATGTCGCGCAGAGTTTCAGGGAGCCTGCATCCTGGTATATGCTGTCGAAAGATTCTGCCGATCTGATGGCCACATACAATGTGCATCATCTGATACGAAATACATTCGGTCAAGTACCGGGAGGAATGTTTGGTGCCGATGAAAATGCAAGAATGGGATATATTGATCCACGTCAGGGAACGGAAACCTGTGGCTTTGTAGAACAGATGGCATCCGATGAGATCCTGTTGCTGATGACGGGTGATCCTTTCTGGGCAGAGCATTGTGAAAATGTGGCTTTTAATTCTTATCCGGCATCCATGATGCCCGACCTGAAGTCGTTGCGTTATATCACCTCTCCCAATCACACCATCAGTGATGCAAAGAATCATCATCCCGGAATCGACAACAGAGGCCCCTTCCTGGCAATGAATCCGTTCAGCAGCCGTTGCTGTCAGCACAATCATGGTCAGGGCTGGCCCTATTTTATTGAGCATCTTGTCATGGCCACTCCCGATAATGGTATTGCTGCGGCAATCTATGGAGCCTGCAAAGCAAGTGTGAAAGTCGGGGACGGCAAGCTGGTGGAGATTGTGGAAGAGACAAACTATCCTTTTGAAGAATCGATCAAATTTACCGTCCACACATCCGGAAAGGTTGTTTTTCCACTCTACCTGAGAATCCCCTCATGGACAAAAAATCCATCCGTCATCATCAATGGTAAAAAGGTAATGGCTGACCTGGTAGCAGGAAAGTATGTTCGACTTGAAAGAGAATGGGAAAAGGGTGATCAAGTTGTACTGAACATACCCATGAATCTGTACCAGTCGGTATGGCACGTCAATCAGGATAGCCGTAGCATCCATTATGGCCCGCTGACCTTTTCACTAAAGATCAAAGAAAATTATGTAAAAGTAGGCAGTGTGGAAACGGCCATTGGCGATTCCAAATGGCAGAAGAATGCAGATCCGACAAAGTGGCCCAGCTATGAGATCTACCCGGCGAGCGACTGGAACTATGCATTGGTGGTAGAGGATTCATTACCCCTGGAACAGAACTTTGAAGTGATACGGACAATGTGGCCCTCCGACAATCAACCTTTTACGGTTGAAACAGCACCCATTGAAATCAGAGCAAAAGGAAAAAAATTGATCGGGTGGAGTATTGACAATCATGGTCTTACGGGTGAAATTCCAATTAAGGAGAGTCAGAAATTCGAAGCACAAACAAATAACATCACACTCATCCCGATGGGTGCTGCACGATTGAGAATCTCTGCCTTCCCTGTTTTTCATGAATAAGAAAAGTCGATCATTTTCAATCATTTTTAAACAAAAAAAAGGAACATCATGTATAAAACCATCAGTGTCTTTGTAGCTCTGTTTGCCTTTTTTGGCTTGCAGGCACAGAAAATCGATCTGGTGCAATATGTAAATACGTTGCAGGGTACCAACTCTCGCTTCGAACTGACCAGAGGAAATACCTATCCCACCACCGCACTTCCCTTTGCCATGCATACCTGGACTCCGCAAACAGGCGTCAATGGTGACGGATGGAAATATCAATACGAGAAGGATTCGATCAGAGGATTTCAGCAAGCCCATCAGTGTAGTTCCTGGACCAACGATTACGCGGTCTATTCATTGATGCCGGTCGCTGGCGTGCTGGCACTCGATCAGTATAACCGGGCAGCCCAATTCAGTCATGCAAAAGAAACAGGGAAGCCGCACTATTACAAGGTTTTACTGGAAAACGGTATTACCACCGAAATTTCTCCCGTGGAGCGGGGAGCACATATTCGTTTTTCTTTTCCCAAAGGAAAACCTTCCTTTGTCGTCTTGGACGGTTATACGGGCATGAGCGGGGTAGAAATTATTCCGAGCGAAAATAAGATTGTGGGATACGTACGCAACGGTCATTATATTCCTGACAATTTTAAAAACTATTTCGTCATTCAATTCGATCAACCCATCCGTCGGTATGGTATCTGGGAGAATACCGACAACAAGAGCAAGGCTCTTGAAACAACCGGTGAAGGAAAAGGTGTGGGTGCCTGGGTTGAGTTTGATCCAGGGGTAAAGGTACAGATTAAGACCGCCTCTTCGTACATCAGTGTGGATCAGGCGGCCTTAAACCTGTCGAAAGAGCTGGGAAAGTTCAAAACATTCGAGCAAACAAAAAGCGCAGCATGGAAAATTTGGAACGATCACTTACATCGTATCCTTGTTGAGGGAGACAATGAAGAAGACAAGGCTACTTTTTATTCCTGTTTCTTTCGTGCCAGTCTTTTCACACGCAAATTCTATGAGATAGATCAGAACGGAAATCCTCATTACTATAGTCCTTATGATGGAGAGATACACGAGGGGCACATGTTCACCGACACCGGTTTCTGGGATACTTTCCGTGCACAGTTTCCGCTGAATGCATTGTTGTATCCTGACATGCACGGCCGATATGTTGCCTCCATGCTCGATGCATACGATCAGTGCGGCTGGCTGCCCTCCTGGTCCTTCCCGGGAGAGGGGGGAAGTATGATCGGCAATCATGCGATCTCCTTGTTTGCAGATGCGTGGGCAAAAGGTATCCGCACATTTGATCCCGAAAAAGCATTGCAGGCATATTATCATGAAGCAACAAATAAAGGGCCATGGGGACCTTCAAACGGACGTCATGGCTGGAAGGAATATTTCACGCAGGGATACGTTCCTTATCCCGATTATGGAGAAGCGACCGCCAAAACATTGGAATATGCCTACGATGATTTCTGTGGGCATAACCTGGCAAAGATGACCGGTCAATCGTTTTATGAAGAGATATTTTCCCGTCAGATGTATAATTACAGGAACGTCTTCGATGCCGGAACAGGTTTTATGCGTGGACGCGATAAAAATGGAAAATGGACTCCAAACTTCGATCCCTATGAATGGGGTGGCCCTTATACGGAGGGGAATGCCTGGCATTATGTATGGTCTGTTTTTCACGATGTGCAGGGTTTAATTGATCTCCTGGGGGGAAATGAAAGGTTTGTCGCGAAACTCGACTCTGTTTTTTCAGTCCCCAACACGGTGAACGTGGGAACATACGGATATAAAATTCATGAAATGACGGAGATGCAGATGGCAGAGATGGGACAATATGCCCATGGAAATCAACCCATTCAACACATGATCTATCTGTATAATTATGCCGGTGTCCCCTGGAAGACACAGCAAAAGGCAAGGGAAGTGATGCGGCGTTTGTATAATGCCACTGAAAATGGTTATCCCGGTGATGAGGACCAGGGACAGACTTCCTCGTGGTATGTTTTGAGTGCACTGGGTTTCTACAGTGTTTGTCCCGGAACCGACCAGTATGTATTGGGCAGTCCCCTGTTTCAAAAAACAACCATCACATTGGAAAATGGAAAACAGTTTGTGATTGATGCAAAAAATAACAATGCACAAAACGTATACATACAATCTGCCACATTGAATGGCGATGTCTATTCCAAAAGCTTTATCAGATATGAAGATATCGTCGCTGGAGGAACATTGTCTCTCAAGATGAACGATCGGCCGGATAAACGCAATATGGCACAAAGCGATTTGCCTTTTTCGGTTTCACTGGATAAATAAAAAGCACAGAAGGCTGCAATCAACACATGAATTTTAAAATGACCAGACTGATTCCTTTCCTTGTTTTGCTTTCAGGATTCTTTTCTCTGAACAGCGTGACATCATACGGTAATTCCAATTATTCTTTTAAGCATTATAATAGCGATAACGGACTGTCTCAAAATACGGTGCGTGCTATCTTTCAGGATAACCGGGGCTTCATGTGGTTTGGAACCAAAGATGGGTTAAACAAGTTCGATAGCAAGAGGTTTGTCATCTATAAATTTACGCCAGAAGGTGATTTAAATGACAATGTCTTTCACCGGATATTGCAGGATAAAAACGACAACATCTGGGTGGCCACCGAAGAAGGCGTTTACATCTATGATATGCGCACGGAAGAGTTCCGTCGTTTTAACTACTTGACCGCAGAAAATGATTCTGTGAGTGGAGTGGTGACGGAAATGATAGCCGATAAAGACGGCGATATCTGGATGTCGGTCGAGGGGAAAGGGATCTTTCATTATGAAATGGAAAGGAGCGAACTCAATTTTTATGCCATTCCGCTTGTGAAAGATGGCATGAAAATGATTAGTTTATGCCCGGATAACAACAAAGGCGTTTGGGTATTTCCTTACTCATCCCCTTTTCTTCACATCAATAAACAAACAAAGGAGATATCCCGCTTCAATCTGGCGGATGATGAAACATTCCTCTACGATACCGGTGAGATATCCGATGTCTTTCCTGATCCAGGTAACATCTTGCTGGTGGCTACGTCACAAAAGGGGCTCGTTGCAATCAATACCATCAATAGAACACATCGTGTATTGTTGGATAAGGATGAGCATGGTGAACCAATCTTTGTAAGATGTATAGAAAGAATCGATCCAAATACCCTCTGGATAGGTACGGAATCGGGTATTTATATTTATCATTCCGATACGGGAGAGGTGATTAACCTGCGACACGATCAGTCATTGCATGACACTTTATCAGACAATGCGATCTATTCAATATTCAAAGATCGCGACGGAGGAGTCTGGGTTGGATCTTATTTTGGAGGGGTAGATTATTATTCCAATCAGCAGAACAATTTCGATTTGTTTTACCCCATGGTAGGGATAGATGGGTTGAAAGGCAAACGAGTCAGAGAATTTTGTCCTGCTCCAGATGGGAAAATATGGATTGGCACCGAAGATGGAAGCCTTCATCTTTTTGATCCGGTCAGCGAGTCTTTTTTGCCGTTGCCACCTCCCTTGAGGTCATTGTATACCAATATTCACGCTTTATACAACGACGGGGATGATTTGTGGATCGGTGCTTTTTCTAAAGGATTGCACCGGTATAATATGAAAACAGGGAAAATGGTTGTCTATACCCATTCCGATGATCCGCATTCTATCAACCAAAACAGTGCTTTTGCCCTATGCAAAGATAGGCAAGGGGTATTGTGGATAGGTACCCTCTCGGGTGTGGATATCTATGACGAGAAAAACAATCAGTTTATTCGAGTTGAGAACCTACAGGGGATGGCGATTCAGGATATTTACGAAGACAGCCATGGTTTCATATGGATATCCACTTTTTTAAATGGGCTTTATCGATTTAATCCGGTCTCAAAAACATGGACAGTTTTTGTACATGATCCCACCAATCATGAAAGTTTACCCTATAATAAAACCACTTCCATGTATGAAGACGGTAAAGGACGACTGTGGATTGCTACACAAGGAGGGGGGATTGGACTTTTCGACAGGGAGAAGGAGACATTTTCCACTTTCAACAGTTCGTATGGTTTACCCAATGACGTGGTTTACCAGATTGTGGACGATCAAGATGGGTATCTCTGGTTATCTACCAACTCCGGACTGGTTTGTTTCGACCCCGATCAAAAAACCTTCAAAAACTATACGGTTAAGAATGGATTGAAAACCAATCAATTCAATTACAAATCAAGTTACAAAACAAGAGATGGAATGATATACTTTGGATCGCTTGATGGGTTCGTACGTTTCGATCCGGACGGTTTTAAAGATAATCAGCTGAGCACCTCGCTTGTTTTTACAGATCTTTTTGTAAACAATCTCAGAATAAATCCATTTGATGCGAATTCGCCCTTGAAACAAAGTCTGATACTCACCGAGTCCGTGACTTTGCCGCATCACCAAAATTCAATTAGCGTTGAATTTGCCCGTTTAAATTACTCCGGAGCCGATACGAACCCTCTTTTTTATATCCTGCAAGGCTTTGATAAAACATGGATTCCTATAGGAGAGAATCACTCAATTGCCTACTCGAATTTAAAACCCGGACACTATAAACTGATGCTGGGAATTCTGGGAGAAGAGAGCAAAGAATCGATCAGAGATATAGCTTCATTGTCTATCCGGATAAAACCTCCCTTTTGGTTAAACGGATGGGCTTATTTGATTTATCTTTTGCTCTTTTTGTCCGGAATGCATCTTCTGACACGTTACCTGACCATCCGTAGCAGGCTTAGACAACAAGTGAAGATGAAAGAATTTGAACAACTGAAAGAACGTGAATTATACAAGTCAAAAATAAATTTCTTTACCAACGTAGCCCATGAGATCCGTACGCCGCTTACCCTGATTAAGGCACCACTGGATCATGTGTTGATGACAGAAAATTTACCGGATAGCGTGAAAGATAATTTGCAGATCATGAGCAAGAATACAGGCCGATTACTCAATCTGACCAATCAGCTGCTCGATTTCCGGAAGACGGAGTCTGAAGCGTATCTGCTACACATGCAGCCCCATAACGCATCGGAACTTCTCAGAGAGACCATGCTCCGTTTCACACCCCTGGCAAAGCATAAAAATATCACCATTGAAACAGAGCTGCCTGAGCAGGATATCTTTGTCCAGATGGACAAAGAAGCTTTCCTGAAGATCGTCAGTAATTTGTTAAACAATGCCATGAAGTACTGCGATCATTATGTCCGGTTGGAAGCATCGATCAAAGAAAATGAAAAAAAAGAGTTTTATCTGCTCGTTGAAAATGACGGGGAGCTCATTCCCAGTGCATACAAAGAGGAGATTTTTAAACCTTTTGTGCAAATCGACCCGGAAAAGGATCAAAGAGTGTCAGGAACGGGGATAGGATTGGCACTGGCAAGCTCATTGGCAGAACTTCACGGAGGTTCATTGTCGCTCCAGAACGACGTAACCTATAACCAGTTTCTTCTGAAGCTGCCTGTGGGTAATGTAGAACCTACCGAAACCATCATTCCCGAACAGGAGAGAAATGAAATCCTTACTGAAAAGGTAAGTGGGGTCTCCAAAAAAGAAGGCACGCTGTTGTTGGTGGATGACGACCTGGAGCTACTGCAGTTTGTCGCTAAATTTCTATCGGATCATTATCATGTATTGACTGCCGAAAACGGAGTGCAAGCCCTGGAAAAGCTGAAGAAATCTACAGTTAATCTGATTGTTACGGACGTCATGATGCCTGAAATGGACGGTTTCGAATTCACTCAGAAGGTGAAATCGGATATGGAGTTCAGTCATATTCCGGTTATCCTGCTTACTGCCAAAGTAATGGCCCAATCCAAGGTGCAGGGGTACGAGCTGGGAGCAGATGCTTATCTTGAGAAACCATTTTCGGTAGAAGTTTTGTTGGCAAGAATAGAGAATCTGCTTCAGAGCCGGGAGAAACTTCGGGAGTCATTTCTTAAAAACCCTTTCATCGGTGCTGCCTCAGTGGCTTTAAACAAATCGGATGAAGCGTTTATTAGAAAATTAAACGAAGTGATACAGGAAAGTCTGTCGGAATCCGATTTCAATGTAGAAGATATGGCTGAACGGTTTAACATGAGCCGGGCCAGTTTCTACCGGAAAGTAAAAGGTGTACTTGATCTGACGCCCAATGAATACATTCGGGTAGAACGGCTCAAGAAAGCAGCCCAGCTATTGAAAGAGGATGATTACAAAATAAATGAGATTTGCTTCATGGTGGGATTCAACTCTCCTTCCTATTTCGCAAAGTGTTTTCAGCAACAATTTGGTGTACTTCCAAAGGATTTTCAGGAACAAAAATGACTTTGAGAGGAAATTACTACTTTTTGACGAATATTTCGTCAAAAAATTAATAAATTACACGTATTTTCGTGACATGAAATTGTATAGAGATATATCCATGAATACGTATGAACCAATATAAACCCTAAAATTTTTTTTATGAGAACAATTGTGGCTTTATTTTTTACATTACTTTTAACTTTCAATCTGTCGGCCCAATGGCAGCCGGCAGGTGACAAAATCAAAACCCGCTGGGCAACCGAAATCGATGTCAACAACGTGTTGCCAGAATATCCAAGACCTATTATGGAGCGTGCTGAATGGCAAAATCTGAATGGTCTGTGGAATTATGCAATCCTACCAGTCGGAAAACAAAAGCCTGCTGGCTTTGAAGGGGAGATTCTTGTACCTTTCGCCATTGAGTCGAGTCTCTCAGGCGTCCAGAAAAGAGTGGGAAGAGACAATGAATTATGGTATCAGCGCGAATTCACTGTTCCCGCCAAATGGAAAAACAACAAGGTCCTGCTGCATTTTGGTGCTGTAGATTGGAAAGCTGATGTGTGGGTGAACGACGTGAAAGTGGGCCAACACACCGGCGGCTATACCCCGTTTTCTTTTGACATCACCCCGGCTTTGGCGAGTGGCAAGAACACGCTTGTCGTAAAGGTGTGGGATTCTACCGACCAAGGTTATCAGCCTCGCGGCAAGCAGGTGAACAAACCCGAAGGAATCTGGTATACACCCGTAACAGGTATCTGGCAAACAGTGTGGCTGGAACCGGTGCCGGAGACTTATATCGAAGACCTCAAGATCACACCCAATATCGACAACAACACACTGAAAGTGCAGGCGCTTACAAATGTAGCTTCAGCAACACAAAAGGTGGAGGTGATAATCAAGGAGGGAGACAAAATCGTCGCCACATCCCAAGCCATCAACAATCAGCCCGTGGAAATTATCATGCCGGAGAATGTGAAACTCTGGTCACCCGACAGCCCTTACCTCTACGACGTGGAAGTGGTGCTCTGGAATGGATCCAAACAATTGGACAAGGTAGACAGTTATGCGGCCATGCGCAAGTATTCCACGCATCGTGACGACAAAGGAATTGTACGCCTTCAGCTTAACAACAAAGACCTGTTTCAGTTCGGACCGCTCGATCAGGGATGGTGGCCCGACGGACTGTACACGGCTCCTTCTGACGAAGCGCTTAAATACGACATTGCGAAGACCAAAGATTTCGGGTTCAACATGATCCGCAAACACGTGAAGGTGGAACCGGCACGCTGGTATACCCATTGTGACCGTCATGGCATCATCGTATGGCAGGATATGCCCAGTGGTGACAGAGGTCCAGGATGGAATAGCCGTGATTATTTCAAAGGTCCCGAGAGTATGCGTACAGCAGAATCGGAAGCCAACTACCGCAAAGAGTGGAAAGAGATCATGGATTATCTTTACTCATATCCTTCAATCGGCGTATGGGTACCCTTCAACGAAGCTTGGGGACAATTTAAAACCGTCGAAATTGTGGAATGGACCAAACAGCACGATCCTTCCCGTCTGGTAAATCCTGCCAGTGGTGGAAACCATTATCCTGTAGGTGATATGCTCGATCTACACCAGTATCCCGCACCGCAGCTCTACTTGTATGATGCACAGCGTTCCACAGTATTGGGTGAGTATGGTGGCATTGGCTGGGCCAACAAGGAACACCTCTGGGAACCCAACCGCAACTGGGGTTATGTGCAGTTCAACAGTTCAAAGGAAGTGACCGATGAATACGTCAAATATGCCGAAGAACTGAAACAGCTCATTCGTCAGGGTTTCTCTGCAGCAGTGTATACACAGACAACCGACGTGGAGGTAGAGGTGAACGGATTGATGACCTACGACCGCAAGCTGGTTAAAATAGACGAAGAAAGAGTGAAAAAGGTGAATCAGGAGATTTGCAATATCCTGAATGACTAGTATTTTTTCTTGAAATGAAATCTTATTACTCTCTCACCTA
>DHTF01000087.1:45691-53241 GCA_002411515.1 Proteiniphilum sp. UBA5267
TAGGTGAGAGAGTTTATTATCTTTACCAACACAAAACATAAGTATGGTACAATTTATCCATGCAATTTTATGCACGTTCCTTCTCCTGTCTTGTAAAACACAGGATCTTCCGAAGGAGAACCCTATTGAAACAGGAAATTTCTATGAAAATCCCGTTGTCAACTACAGTCTACCTGACCCCACCATTATCAAAGCAGAAGATGGGAACTATTATCTCTATGCCACGGAGGATATAAGGAACACGCCTATCCATCGATCCAAAGATTTGGTTAACTGGAAACTGCTGGGAACAGCTTTCACCAATGAGACACGTCCAACGTTTGAGCCACGTGGCGGACTCTGGGCGCCAGATATCAACTATATCAACGGAAAGTATGTGCTCTATTACTCCATGTCGGTCTGGGGAGGAGAGTGGACCTGTGGTATTGGCGTGGCTACCGCCGACAAACCGGAAGGACCCTTCACCGACCATGGGAAACTTTTCCGCAGCAATGAAATCGACGTGCAAAATTCAATCGATCAGTTCTATATCGAAGAAAATGGCAGAAAATACCTCTTTTGGGGAAGCTTTCGTGGATTGCATGCCATTGAACTTTCGGACGATGGTCTCTCTCTGAAACCGGGCGCTGAGAAGCAGCAAGTGGCAGGAACAGCTTATGAAGGAGTCTATATTCACAAACGGAACGGATTTTATTATATGTTCGCTTCCATCGGGTCCTGCTGCGAAGGCTTGAAAAGCACCTACACCACTGTTGTGGGACGGTCCAGAAACCTTTTCGGTCCTTATCTCGACAAACAGGGACAATCAATGATGGATAATCATCACGAGATTGTGATTCAGAAAAACCAGTATTTTGTGGGTACGGGACACAACTCCGAAATCGTACAGGATGACAAGGGGAACGACTGGATCTTTTATCACGCCGTTTCCGTAGAAAATCCCAAAGGACGCGTACTGATGATGGATCAGGTAAAGTGGGAGAACGACTGGCCTTATATTACAGGAGGTACACCTTCACGCAAGGCTGAAAGACCGGTTCTTTAATTTTGGACTTTATTTTTAACTCCTTGTGAGTTTTTAAAAAGAAAATCATGTAAATTTGTGAAAGGATGCTGATCCTAATAGAAAATTATTAAATATAAACCAGAAAAAAGATGAAACTCAATCAACTGATCTGGCTGCTGGCAATTGTTGCCGTAGTTGGATGCACCCAAAAACAAAAGGAAGCTCCTGTGGAGCAGGAAACCCTTTCGGGACTGAAAAAAAGTGACTTTCAGTCGGTCGTTAACGGTGATTCCACCAATCTCTATGTTTTAACAAACGCCAACGGGGTAGAGGTGACATTAACCAATTATGGCGGACGCATTGTTTCTGTGATGGTGCCCGACAGAGACGGCAACATGAAAGATGTAGTCCTCGGATTCGACAACATCAACGACTACGTGAACGTGGATAATAACTTTGGAGCAACAATCGGCCGTTATGGCAACCGGATTGCCAAAGGGAAGATCACGGTGGAGGGAGTTGAATATCAACTGCCGCTAAATAATTTCGGCCACACACTACATGGCGGTCCCGAAGGGTTCGACAAGAAAGTGTTTAAAGCAGAGCAGATCAACAACCAGGCCGTGGCGTTCAGTTATCTCTCAAAAGACGGTGAAGCCAATTTCCCTGGCAACCTCGACGTAAAAGTGACCATGACCCTCACCGACGACAATGCCATCGATCTTCAGTATGAAGCCACAACAGACAAAGAGACTGTGGTAAACCTGACCAACCACTCCTACTTCAACCTGAGCGGCGATGCCAACAACACCATCCTCAATGATTCGCTTACCATCTATGCCGATGCATTTACTCCGGTAGACACCACCTTTATGACCACCGGCGAAATTGCTCCGGTTGAGGGTACACCCATGGATTTCAGAACACCCACAGTGGTTGGTGCACGGATTAACGATTACGACTATGCACAGTTGAAGAACGGCGACGGGTACGACCACAACTGGGTGTTGAATGCCAAAGGCGATGTGAAGCAGTTAGCTGCTTCTGTTTACGCTCCTGCAACAGGCATTGTTCTGGACGTTTATACCGACGAACCGGGTGTACAGGTTTATACCGGTAACTTCCTCGATGGTACCGTAACCGGAAAGAATGGTGCCGTATATGCGAAACGAAACGCCATCTGTCTGGAGACACAGAAATATCCCGATTCACCCAACAAAGCCGACTGGCCATCACCTTATCTGAAGCCAGGTGAAAAGTACACCAGCCGGTGTATCTACAAGTTTTCGGTAAAGTAATTACCGTTTTTAAATAAATTAAGAGCATGGAAAGCTTATCCGATCTTCCTGTCTGGCTGATCATAGTGGTTGCCCTACTGGCACTGTTCGATTCGGTGATGAAGCTGATCGCACTCTGGAAAGCAGCCCGCAACAATCATCTTGCCTGGTTCATTTGTCTGGCCATATTCAATACGATTGGTATCTTGCCAATTGTTTATCTGGTACTGAACAAGCAAAAAGCATTGTCAAAGGATCAATAGCATTTATGCGTAAAGTTTTTTGAGAGGGTGAATCACTTACAGGGTGCTTCATCCTCTTTTTGTGTCATTTAATTTAGATCAATACAAAATCAATAAAATTATGAGTCACAAGTCCCTTATTTAGGTTAAATTTTGTTCGTATCTTCGCTGTATATTGGTTATGTTTCCCTTATTATAACATAAGCGAAACATAAGGAATATATAAGGGAAATACGGACCAGGTACGAAGAAGGTCAACTGGTGATTTCTTTTTAAACAACAATTCAATAACAACATCATTGCATGAAAACAAAAATTTTATTTACGCTTCTGATGATCTTGATGATCGCCCCACAATCTCTATGGTCGAAACCAAAGAAGGAGAAACGGGAATTCTATCAGCTTACTGTGTACCGTTACAATACGGTCAGTCAGGAAAAGATGCTGGATGATTATTTTCAGTCTGCACTGATTCCTGCCTTGCACGATATGGGCATTCAATCTGTAGGCGTTTTTAAGGCAATAGCAAACGATACTTCCGCAAATAAGTCCCTGTATGTTTTGATACCGATGAAATCTTTGAAGATGATGGATAAAATAAACGGGAAACTGCTCAAAGATGAAAAGTTTAAATCGGCCGCCCAAGAATACCTGGATGTGAAATATAATTCTCCTGCCTACGCGCGCATGGAAAAAATATTGCTCAAGGCTTTTGCTTTGTCTCCCGTCATGAAACTGCCGAAGCTGACCTCTCCCAAAAAAGAGCGTGTATATGAATTGCGGAGTTACGAGAGTGCGAGCGAAAACCTGTTTCGCAACAAGGTGCACATGTTCAACGAAGGCGGTGAAATTGATATTTTCTCCAAATTAGATTTTAATGCGGTGTTTTACAGTGAAGTGATTGCCGGATCGCAAATGCCGAACCTGATGTATATGACAACATTTGAGAACAAGGCCGACAGGGATGCACATTGGGATGCTTTCAGGGATGATGCCAACTGGAAAGAACTCTCAGCACGACCGGAATACAAAAATAATGTTTCACGCAGTGTGATCACATTCCTTCGTCCGGCAGATTATTCCGATTTTTGATGATAGGAAATAAGCCATCACGGTTTCATCACATTTTTTGCATAATATCTGCACCAGTCTCTCAGTCCGCAGATTTCGCATTTGGGCTTCCGTGCCACGCAGATGTAGCGGCCGTGTAAAATGAGCCAGTGATGGGCTTTTGAGAGCAACTCTCGTGGAATATATCTGACCAGTTCCCGCTCGGTTTCGAGCGGTGTCTTGGAATTGTCGGTCAGCCCGATGCGGTTGGCTACCCTGAAGACATGGGTGTCGACGGGCATGGCCGGAGTGTCGAAGGCAACGGCCAGCATCACGTTGGCCGTTTTGCGGCCCACGCCGGGGATGGTGAGCAGCGAGTCGATGTCGGAGGGAACTTCCCCGGAAAAGTCGGCAACCAGTTTGCGAGCCATACCCACAAGGTTCTTGGCTTTGTTGTTGGGGTAGGAGCAGGAACGGATATACTCGAAGACTGCTTCCGGGGTTGCGGCAGCCATCACCTCCGGTACGGGGAATGCTTCAAAGAGTGCAGGGGTAATCATGTTCACCCGCTTGTCGGTACACTGGGCAGAAAGTATGACCGCCACCAGCAATTGGTAGTTGTTTGTATAATGTAACTCCGTCTCGGCCGATTCGGCATTCGCCTCAAACCAGCTGATCACTTTTTCATAGCGTCCCTTTTTTGTCATAACCTGATAAAAAAAACTCATTCAAGTTTCGCATGTTCATAAAATTTGGGTATATACAGCTAAAGATAAGACCTCTCAATGTTTTGTGGGGACCCATTGACCTCGAGGAACGTAAAAAGAGCAGCTGTTTGAAGCGTAGCAAGTTCTGCTCTTTTAGTGAACGAGGACAAATATGGGTCACAAAACATTGTCAGTCGAGAATTTAGCTGTATATATACCATGTGAAACGTGAATTAATCATTATTCATTGAGATCATTCGATAGGGGAATAAAACGTGCACTCAGGTCGGGATCTACCATGTCGGGATCGAGCGGGAAAATGGGTCGGGGTACCCGCTTATAGGGTAGGCGCAGCAGGTCCTGATCCACACCACCCGGGGTGAGGGCCATCAGCCAGTCGGCCCGCATATCATACAACTCAGGCACCAGATATCCGATCTTCACCACCAGAATGTCGGCTTCACGGGGTTTTAATCCCAGATCGGTGAACTGTTTCTCATAATGATAAGCATTTCGTTTTTCGGTGACAATGACACTGATGTTGCCACTCTTCACCACCACTTCATTGTTGGTGCTGTCCTCTTTGACAGCCGTAATAATGCCTTTCAACTGAACGGGAGGTGCAAAACGGTTGTCCACTTCTGCACCGGCAGTGCCTTCCACCTCTGCACCCACGCCGGCTTCAATTGCTTTCTTTACAAACTCCGCACCGGGAATGGAAGCGTAGATCACACTCTTGCCACTTTTCTGCAAGGCAGGATGTTTGAATAGTTCGTGCAGTGTCCAGGTCACATCACCGGCACCACCGGCGGTGGGGTTGTCGCCCATGTCGCTGATGATAAACGGTTTTTTGTCGCTGGCCAACGCCTTCTCCAGTGCTTCACCGAGGTAAGTGGTGGGAGCCACAAAATCGAATTCTTTCCGTACGTCCCAGAAATGGCGTGCCAATTTCTCAGCGGCTTTGGCCACTGCCTCCTTGTCGTCGCCATAGGCCATCACCACACCGTGGTTGCGGGGTTCGTCGGCCCAGGGGTAGGACATCCAGATGGCTGCATCAATTACGTTGTTGCCATCCAGTACGCCGGGAATGGCGGCGTAGAGGCTTTTCCCGGGTTCGATGCGGGTACTTGTCTTTTCGCCGGGAAGGAGAATGGGTACGGGGATCCATGCCTTATACGCCGGTTTTCCCTTGCCGCTTTCCAGTCGGTTCAACAGATTGGTTACTGCTCTTTTTTTTGATTCAATGGCATCTTCGTGGGGTGCCAGCCTGTAGCAGGTGATCAGGTCGCTGTTTTGTGCAAGCCGCGGTGATACGCTGCCGTGGAGATCCATGGAGGTAGAGACCAGTACATCATTGCCAATCACCTCACGGATACGAGTCAGAAAATCACCTTCCGGATCGTCGAGCCCCTGTACGCTCATTGCACCGTGGATATCGAAGAAAAGTCCGTCGAGCGGCAGCGTACCCTTCAGCATATCGAGCGTTTTTGTCACCAGCGACTCATAGGCTTCCCGTGTGACAATCCCGCCAGGCATGGCATGCCCGCGCAGCGTAGGGAGCCAGACGGCACGGTCTATCATGCCTGAATCAGCTTCAAAGAAGGGGTAATAGGTGAAAACCTCGTCACCCGTACGTGCCCGGAAAGCTTCTTCGTTTGATACAGCCGGAGAAAAGGTACTCGACTCAATGGCAATGCCGGCAATGGCAATGCGTGGCAGCTCCTTTTGGGTATTGCCGCTGCAACCGATGCAAAAGAGCATCAGCAGAAGTGAAATGGAGAAAAATATTCTTTTCATTGTGTGAAGCTTATGATTGGTTGTTAATGACATGGATGGTATGTGTAGCCACCAGACAGGCGGTCTCGGTGCGAAGCCTTGTTTCTCCCAGGCTCACAGGCTCAAATCCGTTTGCAACGGCATTTCCGACCTCTTCTTCGCTGAAGTCACCTTCCGGGCCGACCAGTATCAGTGCATTCTCTCCTTTTCGGTATGTTTGCGCCAGCGGCTTTTTCGGCAGATCGTGGCAGTGGGCAATAAATTTCCTCCCTTCGAAAGGCCTTGTCACGCAATCTGCAAAGCGCACCAGTTCCTCTATCTCGGGTAGGTAAGCTTGTTGCGACTGTTTCATAGCCGAAATGGCTATTTTCTCCAAACGCTCTTTTTTGAGTTCTCTCCGTTCGGAGTAACTGCTTAAAAGAGGGATGAAATGATCGATGCCTATTTCCACCGCCTTCTCCACAAACCATTCGTTTCTATCCATCTGCTTGGTGGGTGCGAAGGCTATTTGAAGATCGAACCCCTTCTTGTCGATCGCTGTACGCTGTTCAATGCGCAGGCTACAACGCTTGGGGTGTGCTTCCACAAGGGTGCAATCGTAGAAGAAACCCTGTCCGTCGGTCACCGTCAATTTTTCTCCTTCACGCATCCGCAAGACTTTGACGCAGTGTTGCGACTCCTGCTCTGGCAACTGCGCAGTCTGTGCAATGTAAGGAGCATAAAAGATCGTGTCTGACATACCGTTTTCTTTCACGATTTGTTCTCTCTGCGGTTGATCTCGTCGCGCAAACGTGTAGCCAGCTCGTAATTCTCCTCCTTCACGGCATCCGTGAGTCGATGCTTGAGGGCCTCGAGCTTGACATTCGATAATTCCTCTTCGTCCTGCTCCCTCTCATGCTGAGTGAAAGGTTCTGGAGAGCTTGGAGGAGATTGTTCATCGAAGACAATGGCCATATTTCTCATGATCTCTTCCGTGGTGTAAATGGGTGAATGAGTGCGTATGGCCAGAGCTACTGCATCGGAAGTGCGGGAGTCGATTCGATACTCTTTATCATTTTGACACAATAAGAGTTCAGCAAAAAAAGCGCCATCCTCAAATTTGTAAATCAGGACTTCAACCAGCTTTATGCCAAGTTGTTCCCAGATTGAACAGATCAGATCGTGTGACAGCGGTCGTGGTGGTGTGATCCCTTCCATGACGATGGCAATGGATTGGGCCTCGGGAGTACCTATGACGATGGGCAGGCGCCGGACGCCGTTTTCTTCGGCAAAGATCAGTGCATATGCTCCTGCCTGTACCTGGCTAAAGGAGATTCCCAGGATGGATAATTTGATTCTTTTAGTCCCCATGAGCTGGTTTTTTATTCAATAGTAACGTCAAATATACTATTTTTTATGCAGATGACGCCCAGTGCGACATTTTTTTTAAAAAAACAGGTGCAAGGCGATGGGAAATGATAAAAAATGTGCTATCTTTGCACCCGATTACAAT